>NZ_CEXWTU010000025.1:0-33492 GCF_982758155.1 Marinagarivorans sp.
GCGTACTCACTTTTAGCTTTTCATTAAACGGTAAGCCTTTAACGCGCGAATACTGCGTGCAGTTTGATGAAACTGATTTTGAATTTGTTCATCGCCTACTGGCAGAAGAAGGCATCAGCTATTATTTCAAACATCAGGATGGCGAGCATCAATTAACTTTTGTGGATGATGCGCAAGGCTTCTTTGACTGTGATGTGGATGCGCTGGATTACGATGGCGGCGGAAGCCAACCGACTCAAAACAGTGTGCACCGCTGGGAGCGCAGCTACAGCTTTCATAGCAACGCGGTAGAAACCAGCGATTACAATGAATTCGCCACTACCAATCAGTATAAAAGTAAGGTCAACACGACCACCGATTTGAATGGCGCATCGCCTTACACTATGCGGCATTTTGGTATTTACCGTTTTCAAACAGACGGTGATTCAAAACACGCTTTCGATAGCGGCGATAATACCGCGCGAGCTACCAGCATTATTGAAGCCGAAGAAGGGCAGTTTGATTTAGCCAACGGCACCAGTGATTGTGGCCAATTAGCGGCTGGCGGGCGCTTTACGATAGAGCATCCGCTCGATAGCGAACAAGGCACCTACACAGTAACGCGGATGACCGTAACCGCCCGCGAAGGCAATGGCCGTGACACCTTTTTCGAAAATGATTTTGAGTGTGTGCCGTCCACTAAACTTGTGCGTCCCTTATGGCGCCGCGCCCCTAAAACTATCGATGCCCCTCAAGTGGCGACGGTTGAAGAAGTTAAAGCAACCGAATCGGACAGCTCATCCGATATTTATACTCAGCTAAAAGTGAAGTTCCCCTGGCATAGCGAGCAAAGCTCTTGTTGGGTGCGTGTTGCACAAGCGTTTGCCGGTAAAAACTGGGGCGCTAACTTCGTGCCGCGTGTTGGGCAAGAAGTGATTATTACCTACATAAATGGGGACCCTTGTCGCCCGATAGTCACGGGCGCGGTTTATAACGGAACGAATGAAGGCCCCAATTACACCGCGACGCAAAGCGGCTGGAAAACCCAATACGATAACAGTCAGGTTAATGAATTTCGTTTTGATGATAAGCCGGATTCCGAAGAGGTTTACATGGAAGCCGGAAAAGACCACAACTGGGTGGTACATAACGACCAAACCGGTCTGGTGGAAAACGATCAAACCTTAGAAGTTCTACAAAACCGCACCATCACCGTCACCGAAGGTGATGAAAGTATCACGGTGAAAGAAGGCAATCGCACCGTCGCAGTGGATGAAGGTGATTACGACACGACCGTGGGTAAAGGTGATCACACGACAACGGTGAGTAAAGGCGATCAAAAAAATACCATTTCTAAAGGCGATAAAATCACCACGGTGAGCAAAGGTGATCAGAAAGCGACCATCAGTAAAGGCGATGATATTCTCGGCATTAATATGGGCGATCGCAAAGTGACCTTAGGCAAAGGTGATCACGTCGTTAAAGCCAATGTGGGCAAATATTCGGTCAATGCCAAAGGTGGCGTAAAGGTTGAATCCTTAGCCTCGATAGAATTTAAGTGTGGCTCTAGCAGTATTAAAATGACACCGGCGGGAATAACGATTAAGGGTGTGATGCTAACGTGTAAAGGCGATGCCATGGCCGAAGTGAAAGCCGGTGGGATGTTAACGCTGAAAGGCGGCATCACGATGATTAACTAATTGTTAATCACGCATTAAAAATTAAAGATAACTGACACATTAAAAGCTCAGATTTAAAGGCGTTTACGCAAGAGTTAACCTTATGAATGATTTTGTGAAAATTACCGTTCAAACCGCTGGGGACTTACTTGAGCATATGGACTTGAGTGAGGAAGAAGCCGAGCAGCAGATAGATGTGACTTTACATCCCGCGACCGTGGTCGAGCAGTTAATGAAAGCGAATTTTAACTTAGATGCGGTACGGCTATTGGCGCATGCTTTACCTAAGCGTGAAGCGGTGTGGTGGGCTTGTTTAGCGGTACGCCAAAACCCGATTGAAGAAGGCTCACTGGAGGCGCAAGCCATTACCGCAACCGAAACCTGGGTGCGCACGCCAACAGAAGAATTGCGTTTGTTGTGCCGTGATTTAGCCGAAAAACTGAAACATAAAACCCCCGCGAGCTGGGCGGCAATGGCGGCGGCGTGGTCCACGGGTAGTTTAGCGCCTCAAGATGAGCCCGATGTTGCTCCGCCGGAATACCTTTATGCGCATGCGGTCGGTGGCGCGGTAAATTTAGCGGCTGTTGAGGGCGATGCCGGCGAAGCGGGTAACCGTTACCCCACGTATTTTACGCAAGGGTTCGATTTAGCACGCGGTGGCAGTGGCCAAGCACAATAAAGCCTTTACCTTCTCAACCTCAAAAAATCCACAAACACGGTGAACAACAATGGGAAAACCCGCATCACGCATTACCGACATGCACGTCTGCCCAATGACGACAGGCCCGGTCCCCCACGTGGGCGGCCCCATTGTCTCGCCCGGCGGCCCCACGGTATTGATCGGTAAATTACCTTCGGCCACGCTCGGCAGTATGTGTGTTTGCGTGGGCCCGCCAGATGTCATAGTCATGGGAAGTACAACGGTGATGATCTGTAAAAAGCCGGCAGCGCGAATGGGGGATAGTACGGCACATGGTGGCAAGATTGTGGTGGGCTGTCCTACCGTGTTGATTGGGGGCTGAATTTAAAGTGGATTTAATGAAACTATTAAAACTCAATTTTATTTTAATTATATCTTTTTTATTTATTTCTTCATGTAAGGGGGAAGCAGTGGCAATTATTGACGCAGGTAAGGCTTGCACATTTTCAGAAGTCTCGGGTTATCTTCTAAAAAATGGACAGCCTCTTGGAAACTCCAAAATAACGAGAATTACTGATTGGCAGGGCGAAGTAGTTGATAGCGTTATTACTGATGCGGAGGGTTACTTTCAGATGCCTGCAGTCTATGAGCGTAAAGCCATTGGTGTTTTACCGTCTCAATTTTCAGCAAAACAGTTGTTGAAAGTTGATGTCGATGGTCAGGCCATAAAGTTTTGGTCTGGTGTGAAGATGAATAAAAGCGAGAATTCTGAAGCGAAAGGTCAGGAATTAGTAATAAGCTGTGACTTGGCTAGAGAGGAGAGTGTAGTGAGTGTGGATGGGCAGCCATTCGTAACGTTGTGTGAATGGAATGTTACACCCGATGCTCCAATTACAGCGGATGATTTTTTTACAACTGATGATGATTAATAAAAGGAGAGTATTGTGACTAATCCATTTCCCCCAAAAGTGGTTGCCGGGTTGTGTAAAGATGTATATGCACTGACAAAAATCGATACACTTGAGGAGGCCGAGAAAGTATTGAATGTGCGGTATCAAGACAATCTTAGATTTGCAGATAATAATATGTTGGTCGGTAAAACCGGAGGTCCAGCTTTTATTAAGGTGAGAACTGCTTTTGGATTTGTTTTAGTTGGGCAGAACCAATTGGCTGGTCATGCCTTTGTTTTGTTCCGTGGTACACAATATTTGGCTGATTGGCTGACAAACTTCAATATGCTTTTTGACCGATCTGAGTGTGGTAATCGGGTGCATGATGGATTTAATAAGTCTTTTAGGTCAATGAAGCCTCAAATAGACCCATTTATGAGAGGATTACCACCTGGTACAAAGGTGCATTGCTTGGGACACAGCCTTGGCGGAGCCTTAGCAACATTAGCGGCTGAGTGGATAAAGAAAACAACGAGTTTTGAGGTTTTTTTATATTCCTTTGGTAGTCCTCGAGTCGGACTTGACGATTTTTCAGCTGGCTGTACTAGTTTGATTGGGTGTGATCACGTTTATCGCGCTTACCATAAAACAGATGTTGTTCCTTGCATCCCTATTTGGCCGTTTACCCATACTCCGAATGAAGGACGAGATTACCTTTTATACTCTCCTGGGTTACTGCCCGGCGGCAAGTGGCATGATATGGGCGAGTACGTAATATCGGTAACAAACGGTTCGAGCGGGAAAAGTCTTTCATGGGAAAAACTCTATTCAAACCGGAAGTCAGATTATTCTGATGTGAATGTTTCTGCTTGGCTTACTGATCGTGGGCAGTGTGTCTATTCACTCTCAAACTTTCAGAAAATTGAACATGCTTTCAAATTTGTTATTAAAAAATGCTTGAATGTGGTGGGGGGGATGGCTTCCTTTGCGCAGTCAACGTACACGACATTGATGGATCGTTTAGCGTTTGTGTTAGCGAAAAATTCATTGGTTGATGGTGCATTATCGAGCTGGATTACACTTTTAATGAAAAAAATTGCTCAATTTTTAGGGCTGACAAAGAAATTAGTTGATAGTGATAATTGGAGTGAGGCTGTAATTAGGGATTTGTTGCGTAAATTACAAGTGAAGGCGCAAGTAATGGCTAAGCAAGCTTTAAGCCATGCACTTGCTGATGGACGCGCGCTTTAGACTAAAATAGTAAGGTATGGGCTAATTAAAAAGAGCCCATATTCCTGTTCCTATCAGTCCAACAAAAGCTGCAGGCACAGTAAAAAATAGAAAAGCCCAGCTAACCATCAAGCTCTGAGATTTAGATACTGCAGCTATTAGTAACAATGCCACAGGAGAAAGCCCAAAGCAGATTAGCCCAACACTCACCGTTAACGGAGACCATGTTAGGCTGCTTAATGCACTACCTATATAATGAATTAGACCGGAAAAAATCATAATAAAAATTGCTGCCGTTAATATGACAGCTCCAACGGCCATTAACTCTTTAATGATTGGTTTCTGCCTGATTTTATCGGCGCCATTCTCGGCCCCAAAACACATCATTCCAATTAACATAATGAGCGCAATCCCACCAAAGGCTATGCCAAAGGTCAGTGCGCTCCATTTAAAAATAATATAGCTTGTCATTGAATTCTGCTTCAGGTGTTGTTGGCTAAGTGTCCACTAAATTTGCAAACTTACTTAAAATAGACTAAAGCTCGGTTGCGTTAGATTATTTTATCAGACTCTAAGAGTGGTGCAGTATTTATTAAACAGATGAGGTGAGTCTATGCGCTTCGAGTTTGAGTTCAAAATGTTAAACTGTCCGAAAATAATCCAATAAAGATATAGCGATGACTAATGAAAAAAACGTGATCTTAGGGTTGAGCAACCCTAAGAGTCCTTCTAATGTTGGTGCTGTTATGAGAGCGGCTGGTTGTTATGGTGTTAATGCGGTGCGTTATACGGGGAAGCGATTTGATCGGGCCGCTAAGTACCATACAGATACGCAGAATATATCCACACAGATACCATTAGTTTGTGTTGAGGCGCTAGAGGCTGATTTAGCTGAAAATACTCAATTGGTCTGTATTGAGTTAGTGGAGGGGGCCATACCATTACCGGAATTCAGGCATCCTGAAAATGCACTCTATGTTTTTGGCCCTGAGGATGGCTCCGTGGGGCAAGAGCTGGTGGATATAGCGGATGCGGTTGTATACATCCCTACGATAGGCTGCATGAACCTGGCCGCAACCGTTAATGTAGTTTTGTATGATCGCTTAGCAAAAGCACACGAAACTATTGATCATGAGCAGCGAGTGAAAACCAGCCGGGATGTTAATAATCGCTTGATGATTAATCGACTGAATAAATAAGAAAGCCCGAGCTAGGTTCGGTGCTCCCTTATTGACCAAGCTGATTAATGGCTTACTTCTGTTTGTGTGCTCTCGTTTATTTTGCGAGCTTCGTTGACGAGCATTACTGGAATGCCGTCGCGAATAGGGTAGGCCAAACCACTTTCTTCACAGATTAATTCTTGATTATCTTTGTCTAGTGTTAGTGGCGCTTTGCTTTGGGGGCATACAAGTATATTAAGGAGTTCTTGGTTAATCATGGGTTACCTTCTAAGGAATATGACTGAAAATTTTTAGTTTTTAGGCCGGCTGACTTAATACCAGTTTGGCGCTAATGACGGTTGTTTGATTCTGTAAGCATTCAATTTGATAAATCGCGCCATTAGCATTAGCCAATAACATCTCGGCATCGATGGTTATTGGGCATGTTGGCTCAACGGTTTTTTGTTGCATGATGATATTTTTGGTGGCTCCAATATAAGCGGGTCGCTGCTCGCCCAAACCGCTAGCAAGTAATGCGGCGTGAACCGCTGCAGCTTGAGCGGCGTATTCAATGAGTAATAGGCTGTTGAATGTATTGTTGTCTGACTCTTCAATTAAAGGATTATCTAATAATGATTTGGCGAGTACCTTTGCCGTAATACTGTCGCTATTCCAGTGGGTGATTTCATCCAATAAAACCATATTTCCGGTATGGGGAATTAGCTGGCTAATGGCTGCATGATCGATGACGGGTTGCGGCATTAGCAGCTCACCTTAAATGCAGTATTCTGAGCACCGTTTTCAAAAATAACAATGGAATCCTCTTTTGTTGCAATGCTGACTAGTAATGGCAGGCAGCGGGCGGCGGGATTTTGCTGCCTTAATTCCTCGAGGGGGGAAGTTAGTATACTCGCCGCAGTGTTGTTATTTTCTTGAAGTGTAATAGTGGCAAGGCTTCGGCTTGTAGCTTGTGGCCTTAGTAGTAAGGCCACGCCAAATTCAACCGGTATATTGCGCTTAGCCTGCAGGATACCCGGTGGGCAAATGTCATATACGGCCAATAGGCAAGGCTGTTGCTCAGATTGGCAATAAGTCATGGCCTCTAGAAGACCTGCTGCAAAACTTGTGTCGTAAGCCGAAAGGCTGGTGGAGGCAAGTTGGCCTCCTGTAGCGATGCTCCAGTAACCTGCGGCTGAGTTGTGAACCGAATTATGAAAGCGGGTAGGGGAAACCAGGCGTTCGGGTTCGCAAAGTGATTGGCAGATCTGGTCTATGATCGGGTAATCGCCGTCCGAAGATGCAAAGACCGTGGCGTATTGGGCGGCATCTTCATCGGGGCGCTGCGCGAAGGCGTCTTCGCATACACGAAAAGCCATGCGAACTAAGCCAGTTGCTCGTCGCCTTTCATTGGGTGGGAGCAGTAACGGCTTATATTTTTCGAGTGGTGTTGGGTTATAAGATTGCTTCCCAGTCAGTATGTTTTGGCTTTCGATCCAGTTGTTTAATCCCGGTGCTGCAACGCCGATACTCTCTATGCTGACAGATAACATTTATTTAACTCCTACTACTAAACTGCAATTGCTACCGCCAAAACCGAATGAATTGCTCAGGGCATATTGTAGTGGGCCTGAGTAGTTATCTTTTAGTAGATGTATTTTACTGTCGGGGTCTTGTTGCTCCAAATTTTTATTTTTAGGTGCAAGGTTATGTTGCAGTGCTTGTAGGCAGATGGCAATTTCGATAATTCCTGCTGCGCCTAGTGTGTGCCCCGTCCAGCCCTTTGTTGAACTTGCCTTGCAGGCATCTTTAAATAATTGCGCTACAGCGGCTGACTCGGCACTGTCGTTCGCTTTTGTACCGGTTCCATGTAGATTGATGTAATCGACATTTTGCGGGCTAATATTGGCTTTTTCGAGGGCCATGCTCATGGCTTGGAATGCGCCACGCCCTTCTGGATGCGGTGACGACATGTGGTAAGCATCACTACTTTCGCCATAGCCTAAAAGCTGAGGGTGATTCGTATTACATAAATGCGCTGCTTCAGGTTTTTCTAAAATGGCAAAGCCCGCCCCTTCTCCAATATTAATACCGTCACGATTTTCATCAAAAGGTTTACAGGGGGTAGTTGAAACGAGTTGCAGTGCGTTAAAGCCGTAGAGTGTTGTTAAGCACAGTGAGTCGACGCCACCGACAATGGCTGCATCGCATAGGCCGCAGGCAATTGCACGCTGTGCGGAAGCAAAAACTTTAGCACTAGAAGAGCAGGCTGTAGATATTGCACTTATGGGTCCCTTCGCACCGGTAGCAAAAGCGGTAAAGCCAGCTGGCGAAAAAATGCTATGAGTTGACTCGTAATTATACCAGTCAGGTAGTTCTGAACTTTTTTGCCTGTGCGCTTCGATATAGGCTTTTTCAGTCTCGTGGATACCGGAGGTACTTGTGCCGACAAAAACAGCAACACGATTGGCTCCATAGCGTTGCACGGCCTTTTTTGCCTGCGCTAAGAAATTATCTTGCTGTAGTGCTAACCAGGCGAGTCGATTATTGCGGCAGTCATAATGTGATAGTGCTTGGGGTAGGGGCGTTTCTAAGCCCTTCACTTCACCGATCCATGTGTTTAAATCTTTAATGTCAGAAAAATCACAGGGTTTTAGCTTGGAGTTTCCAGCTTCAATTTCGCGCCAGTTATTTTCCCGCCCTGCCGCTAAACAGCTTGTGTAAGTGTAATCTGTGATCAGTAATGGTTGCATATCGTGTGATTCTAAAATTAAAGTAAGATTGGCTTAGGGGGTTAATGGTTCGAGTTATGGACCCCAAAAAGGATAAAAGTTAAACCAATTACGAGGGTAACTTTGGGCGAAGTGTTCAAGCCTTGCGACATAATGATGAATCGCTTTATCAATGGCTGGGCCTCTTTCTTTACGTGAGTCGCCTAAACGGTCGGCAATGGGTTCGAAGTGTATATCATAGCGTTTGTTGCCGCGGTATATGCCAAAGCAGGCAATAACGGGTGCCTTAAGGATGGATGCTAATTGCCAAGGTCCTTCGGGGAACTGAGCGCGCTCACCCAGAAAGTCGATGCTGCGGCTACGGTCGCCTTGTGCGCAGCGGTCAGCCATTACGCCAATCATTTCGTTGTTCGCGATGGCTTCACTGAGTATTAGGGCTAACTCGGGCGCAGGGATTCTGGCATCAATGACGCCCTGCGCTAAGGTTGGATCTAGTGCTTGTAGTAGTTCGAGAGCTTGGCTGTTGTGCGCGATATCGAGCACTATTCGCAATTTGAAGTATTTATGTCGTGCGGCTAAAACACGCATTGCATCAAAGCTGCCCATGTGCGAGGTTAATAATACACAACCTTGGCTTGCGTACTGCTCGAATAGCTCTTTGCCGGTAATGTGAATATTAAACTGGTCGTCTTTGCCGGCTAAGAAAAATATGCGATCTACAGCTACTGTTGCGAAGGTGAGCAAGTGTAAATAGACTTCTTTAATCGACCCTTTTTTGTTGCATGCGCGAAGTATAAATTGCTTTGAGGCTCGGCGGGCTGTTGTGGCAAATACAATATAATAAAAAATAATAATGCAGAGCACGATATTAATGGCGCGTCGGCCGAGCGTTAATGCAATCCATGCGAGGAAGCGAATTAAGCGCGATGACCCTCGTTCATTTTGTTGCTGCCAAGTTTTACTCATAAGCCAAATAATCTCTTGCTTCAGCACGTTGTTAATCGTGAAGAATAAAGTGCCCTGTAGCGGATAATGTTTTGTCTGGTGTGTATACGGTTAATTTAACAATGCTGTTTGAGTAAAAACTTTCTATGGATAACAGCATTCCAGGTGTAATCGGAGTATGAAATTTCATTTGCTTAATTCGCGATACGGGTTGCCGGTACTGCTTGTATAGTGCTTGTCCAAGCCATTTTAAAAGTAGGGCGCCCGGTACTAATGGAGCGCCGGGAAAGTGACCTGCAAAACAGGGGTGTGATACGGGTACTTGCAGTGTTAGATAATCACCGGTTGCGCTGTTGCTGGCTTGGTCCATTTCTATTGGCTCGTCCTTAAGGTGTAAGTAATAATCATTTGCTGTCTTGAAGCTTCTGCCAAAGTTGTGTTATTGCTTGCTGCGTTAATTTCCCGGTGCTGTTACGCGGTAAAACCGGTACTGCAATAATTGGTCTTGGTATGAGTGTGGTATCGATACGTTTTAATAGGGCTATTCGGATCTCTTGTTCAGTGAGTTGAGATACCACGAATGCCGCGGGTCTATTTTCCGTTTTGGCATCGTTCGGCATAAATACCGCGCCATCATTGACCCCTGCAATATCGAGTAGTTGACGGTTTAAATCGGCAATGGATGCACGCTTACCGCCCACATTGATCATATCTTGGTGTCTGGCTCCGAGTAAAAAATGACAGTCATCGATGATGTCTATTGTATCACTGAGCGGCGCTATGCCGACTAAATGAGGAGCGGTGGTTGTTGAGGTGTTGTTTTTCTCTGTCTGTAGTTCAAAACCTGCAAGTAGCTCCCACTGCAATCCCAGGCTGGTTTGTCGTGTTGCCATGCTACCGGCTTCGGTGCAGCCGTAGATTTCCCACAGCGGGCAATTGAGCGTGTTTTCACAGGCTTCGGCCAGGGGAGAGGCTAAGGGTGCCGTTGCTGAAATAATACATTGTAGTGATAGTTTGTTCTTTGCATCTAAAACTTCAGATTTTATTAATGCGCGTAAATGAATTGGGGTGCTAATTAATGCACTTGGCATATCAATGTGGCGCAGAGTGTCGGCAATATCGGCGGGGAAAAATGGGTGGGAATTATGCATCACCCCGTGCCCCTGCAGTACCATTAGTAGTGATGTTTCTAATCCGTACATATGCTGTGGCGGAACGGTCGCCACTAGCGCTGTAGGGGCCTGCAGCAATCGCTGACTTAATAACTGTGCAGTAGTGGCCAGTGTGCCCCAGACTTTTTCGATGGGCTTAGGTTTGCCTGTACTGCCGGATGTAAAGGCGATGGCGGCAAGCTGGTTGCTGGGGATGTTGTGGGGCGCGAGTATTTCGTTGTGCTTGGGCTCGAGTGTAAGTTGGCTAATATCAATATGTTTGATTTCGCATTCGGTCGGGCTATCAAAAATGCAGTAGCAACAATCACCATGATCTTTAGCGATATCTTTTAATGTTAGAGGTTGCCGATTGGGGGCCAATAAATTAGTCGTGCCTTTGAGTAATAGGGCGCAGAAAACCACTAAAAATTGAAAGCGGTCTTTGCAAAGGTTAAGGGCAAAGTTGGCGTTGGGTAGCTCTTGGGCTAATGCATTAACATGCTGCAAAAATTGTTGTTGAGTGGTGATCTGTAAGCGATCTTTACCCGGTTGGAGGGCTAGGGGGGCATCGGCTTGGTAGTTGGCGATTAGCGGAATCAGGTGTTGTGCGCTGATCTGTGACCCTGCAGGGGGTAGATTTTGAGGCTTTATCATGAGGTTAGCGTCGTATGTTCGCGTGATAAATAATGGTTAAATATTCCCAAAAACCGGGATGGTTATGTTTAGGGAAGAGCTTTTTGCGCAAATAAAATTCACCGACAAATAAAACACTCACAATGATGTAGTTGAATACGTTGGTAAACCAGAACCATAACGATTGCTGGCCCGTGAGTAAAAGGGTGGTGGGAATTGTGGCCATAATAACAAACAGGCAGCACCAACTAACCGTTAACCAATAGGTGTAACGACGCATTGCGACGCTTAATGGGCCGCGCGAGTTCTCGCCGATGGCGGTAATGAGTGCTTCTTTCCCTGGGAGTAGTGTCGAGCCAAAAATAATGAGCAACGACAAAGGGATGACTACCGGTGGAATATAGGTGAGGTAAATGTCTGATTGGTTAATGGCTAGCGCTGCGAGTATCGCTGTGATGCCGCAATACGCGATCCAACCCTTGAGGGAGGGGCGAATTAAACTGGATAGAAATACTCCGGTTAGTACGCCAAAGATGGCAACAAAGCGCAAGGCCGGTAGTTGAAAAAGAAAAGCACTGTGCGAAAGCACAGGGTAAGCCGCAATAAGCAAAAGCGTAGCAATTACATGAGGTTTAATGAAAGGCGGGGTCATTGCGGTTGGCCAAGTTGCGCTGTTTTATTGCCCTCCCATTCGATTTCTCTAGCTTGAGGGCTTTTATCAAAAAGAAAAACGCGGTTTTCCGCGGCTCAGCATTTTGGCTTAATACAGGGGGTTACCCTGTTTGGTCTTGAATAAACTGATTTAGCGAACGCAAGCTATAAAAAATAGATTTATTATTTTCGTCGTCGGCTTTGAGTTGTACTTGATATTTCTTCGCTATGGCCAGCGATATCTCAAGCGCATCAATGGAGTCCAGTCCCAGGCTATCGGGGGCGCTAATGTCAAACAGTGGCGCCTCGGCAACAATTTCGCCAGCGCTAATATCTTCTAGCTCTAAGGCTTCAATCAATACCTCTGCTAGTGCGAGCTCTTGTTCTGCTTGTTCACTCATAACCGGCTCCTTAAGCTTTGCTGGGCTTCACGCCCGTGTATTCACTAAATATGCCCATCACAACGGCGCGATGGGTATCTTGCAGGCCGGTGTCTTTGAGTGCTTGCACGATGGTCGCGGGGGGGACGCACTGCTCGATGGTGTCCCAGTAGTAGCGCATTAAAACTTTACTGTCGGCGCTGCGGCGGAAAATTTTGGCTAGATTAGGCACAACGCCTTTCAAATAAAACTTCAAAAAAGCGGTTGAAAGTTTGCCTTCAGGGCGGGTGATTTCGAGTAGTAAAATTTTCCCGCCGGGTTTTAAAATACGTTGGTATTCCGAGAAGGCCTCTTTTAGGTCGGCAACGTGGCGTAAGGCATAACCCATGGTGAGGTAGTCAAAGGTGTTGTCGGGGAAGGGAAGCGCTTCGCCTAAACCGAGAGTGGCGTTTTTAACGCCGGATTTTACTGCCTCGCCGAGCATGCCTTTACTGGGGTCCAGCGAAACAACCAAGCCGGTATCGCCCACAATCTTTTGCGATAATAGCGACACCACTCCGGTGCCTGCGCCCACATCCAAGACTTTATCGCCTTGCGATACGCCTGCACGTAATAATGCTTGGTATCGATACCATTTGCCTGAGCCAAAGCTCATAACGCTAGTAATCCAATCGTAATGTTCGGCAGAAGAATCGAACATGCCGTCTACTCTCTCGCGCCGCGCTTCGGGCGATTCATAGTACTCTTCAAGAACAGGGTGAGGGGCTATACGGTTGGTATCACTGTCGGCCATGGCATTTACTCCTAAAAATCAAGGCGCGTACTTTAAGGGAGTCGTTAAATTGTGGCAAGTTGAAGGTGATAGATTACTGCGTTTTTTTCGGTGTGTTGCGTGCTATGGCATGAGATTGTCTCTATAATCGCCGGCTAAATTTAATCGGACAGCAGGCTAGACGCTATGAGTTTATGGCTGGCTGCGAGATGGAGAGGTCAGTGATACGTTGTCAGTATGTGCCCACGGATGAACCCGAGGTCTTGCCTAGCGGCTTGCTAGCCGCCGTGGCTTTTGATGAGTTTTGTACCGGTGGCGTGGGGATTCTAGGTATTAGTTCAGGGCTGCGTGTGCTGGCGGGGAGCTATTCGAAAGAGCATATAGTGTCTGCGGGTGCTGTTCAGCAGGGGCAAGCAGAGGGTTTGTTTTGGTCCGAGGATGGAGAGCATTTGATAGCGGCGCTTTGGGTTAACGAAGCGGACCGAGCGGCTAATGTTGAAGTGGTGGCTTTGGAGCTTTATCGCGCCCTATTTCAGGTTATGGCCGAAAAAGGTTTTTCACATCTTATTCGCGTATGGAATTATTTTGCAGACATAAACGGCGAGGCACAAGGTTTGGAGCGTTACCGTCAGTTTTGTGTGGGGCGTCATCAGGCGTTTGAGCAGGCAGGACTTACCGAAGGTGATTACCCCTCGGCTTGTGCGTTAGGGCATCGAGGCGGTGATGTGTTGGTATATGCACTGGCGAGTAAACAGCGGCCATTACACTTTGAAAACCCCAAACAACAAGCGGCTTATCATTACCCTGAACAATATGGCCCACGTAGCCCTTCCTTTGCGCGCGCGACGTTACTGGGTGATACGCTCTATGTTTCGGGAACTGCGAGTGTTGTAGGGCACGAAACCGCGCATGTAAATAATGTAACGGCGCAGGCACATACAACACTGGCAAATTTAGTCGAGCTTATTGCGCACATTGCAGGCAAACAGGGGTTGGATGCGAGCCAGTGGCAAGCGGATATTTTAAAGGTATACATCCGTAATACTGAGGATGTCGTGGAAATTCAGTCAATCGTGAGCCAGGCATACCCTGGAGTGCCTTGTGTATTTTTGGCGGCTGATGTCTGTCGTTCCGATTTATTATTAGAGATCGACGGTATATGGAAACTCAAACAGTAAAAGACTACACCTTAGTGCAGCGGATGATGCGTTCGAAAGCATGGCGTATTCCGGCTACGGGTGTGGGGTTTGGCTTATTTGGTATTGGCGGGGTGCTGCTATCTTTAACGGTATTTCCTTTGATGTACGTGCTGCCGATATCGGCGCGTAAAAAAGAGCGTATATCGCGCTTAAGCATCTCTAAAGTTTGGCGGGGGTATGTTGCCATATTGCGTTGGTTGGGGTTGATTAGTTATGAATTCCATAATGTAGAGGCGCTCACCGAGCCAAATCAGCTTATTATTGCTAATCATCCTTCATTGCTCGATGTGGTGTTTATTATTGGTTTAACGGGGGATGCGAGCTGTATTGTTAAAGCCAGTTTGTGGAAAAACCCTTTTACGGGCTTTGCTGTCCGTGCCGCAAATTATGTGAGTAATGGGGAAAGCCGTTTGTTTGCTCTGTGTATTGAGATGTTAGCGGCGGGGCAGTCATTGATTGTTTTCCCCGAGGGTACTCGCACTAAGCCTGGCGAGCCGCTCAGTTTTCATCGTGGCCCTTCTAATCTTGCGCTGAGTAGCGGGTTACCTATAACACCAGTGGTTATTTTATGCGAGCCAGCAACGTTAGTTAAAAATAGGCAATGGTATGAGGTTTCGGATGAGCCGGCGCACTATACCATTACCGTTATGCCTAAAATGCCAGTAGCCCATTACCTCGATGATGGGCAGTTTCAAAGTACGGCGGCGCGCCAGTTAACTCGCGAATTAACGTCTTACTTTAGTGGCTTTACCGGTAATCCTCTGAAGGTTGCGAAGCGCTAAAGCGAAGCTTTTTGGTTTTGGCTCTGGTAGACTTGCGCCGTTTTTTTGCTCTGCGCCTTTTCAGGTTAGGGCTTAAAGTATGCATTGATATGAATGGAAGTGGGTTATGTATTCAAAAGAGCAGATATATGCGTTTCTTCAAGAGAGTCTTGAAACATTGTTTGAGATTGACCCGGAAGATATAACGCCTGAAGCAAGCCTGTATGAAGATTTGGACATTGATAGCATCGATGCCGTTGATTTAACGGTTAAGCTCAAGGAGTTTACTGGCCGCCGTATACAGCCCTCTGATTTTAAGCAGGTTCGCACGGTTCAAGACGTGGTTGATGCTGTTTACGATTTACTTAATCGCCCTGAAGATGCCAGTGATACATCAGAAACACCTCAGTAATGTCCAGCTCAATATCTGGTGAGAAAAAAGGCGCGGTGCTGGATGCTGCGCTGCGCAAGCAGGCACTGAATCGACCGGTCGCTCGCAATATAAAGCACATCGGTATCGATGGTGTTGAGTTAAGCCTAGATATAGCCCCTTCGTTACCGTGTTTGGCGGGACACTTTGACAGCTTTCCTGTTGTCCCTGGCGTGGTTCAAATTGATTGGGTAGTGCATTACGCCAATGCGCTACTGGATCTGGATTGGCCGGTATTGAGGCTTGATCGTCTAAAGTTCACATGTCCTATGCAGCCCAATAGCTCATTGGATGTGAAGTTGGTTTTTAATCGAGAAAAACAGTGGCTCGATTTCCAATTTTTTTGTGTAAAAAATAATTATTCTAAAGGGCGTGTTGTCTATGAAAGCCCGAGCGATTAACCCCTGCGTTATTATTCCTGTTTACAATCACCCCTATAAAATCATGGCGGTAGTCGAGACTGTTCGGCAAAAAGATTTACCGTGCGTACTGGTCGATGACGGCAGCGAGCCCAATTGCGCGGCGGTATTGGCGAATATCAGCGACGCTGATGAGGCCGTGTATTTACTGAGAATGGATGAAAATAGCGGTAAGGGCGCGGCTGTTTGCCGGGGGCTTAAATATGCGCATCAGCTGGGCTTTAGTCATGCTTTACAAGTCGATGCCGATGGTCAGCACGACCTGAGTGATATTCCTAAATTTTTACAGGCAGCAGCGGCTAAACCTCAAGCCGTTATTTCGGGCTGTCGGCGTTATCATGATATGCCCCCTTCGCGGCGCAGTGGCCGTAAATTGACGGACTTCTGGGTTTGCGTTAATACGGTATCGCGGTCTATTAAAGATTCCATGTGTGGTTATCGCTTGTATCCACTGGAAGCAACGCTAACCTTACTGCAGCAAAAACGTATTGGTGCACGCATGGACTTTGATACCGATATTTTGGTCCGGCTTTATTGGCAAGGGCTTGATGTTGTTAATATCGAAACCAATATCCGTTATCAGGATGATATTCCCTCTCATTTTGATGTTGTTCAGGATAATGTGCGTATAACGTGGATGCATACCCGTTTATTCTTTGGCATGTTGCCTCGCTTCTTTTCGCTATGGTTACGTAAGGCGCCGGATAAAAAACAATAAATGAGTAACGAGTAGCGCTATTCTCGCGCACTGTACGCAAAGCTTGTCACTTGATGATATTTTAGCTGGAAGCCATAAAGATGAGTTATAGCACTGAAACAGAAATTCTAATCCCTTTCCATGACGTAGATTCAATGGGGATTGTGTGGCATGGGCATTATGCCAAATATTTTGAAGTCGCTCGCTGTGAGTTTTTGGACAGTTTTAATTATGGTTACAAAGCGATGGATACGTCGGGTTATTCGTGGCCGATTGTGGATATGCGCATTAAATATGTACAACCGCTTAAGTTTGATCAAAAGGTCGTTGTTCAGTGCCGGCTTAAAGAGTGGGAATACCGGTT
This sequence comes from Marinagarivorans sp., assembly GCF_982758155.1. NCBI lineage: Bacteria > Pseudomonadati > Pseudomonadota > Gammaproteobacteria > Cellvibrionales > Cellvibrionaceae > Marinagarivorans > Marinagarivorans sp. The sequence continues at coordinate 16,710 of NZ_CEXWTU010000025.1, forward strand.
GAAAATTGAATATGTCATTGTTAATAAGAGTGGTGACCCTTTAACCAAAGGTCATACGGTTCAGTTTGCTATAGATCAAACCTCGGAGGAGGTGTGCTTCGAAACTCCAGCACCTTTCCGTGACGCATTAAAGCGTAAATTAGGCCGCTTAGATTAGCGCTTCCAAATGATAGGCCGATATATAAGACGGCTAGAGGTTCGGGAATAGTATGTTGAGACGTAGGGTAAAAACTTGGCGGCGGATGCTATTTGTCTCGTTATGGTTCACGCCTCTTTTCGCACAAATATTGTGGGCGGAAAATGATTCGGTTGGCGTTGGCACTGATACTGCTGCTGAATCCATTATTCAAAGCTTAAAGCAGCGGGTTATTGTAACGGGCGATTTTCAGCAAGAGAAGACACTGAGCGGCTTTGCTTATACCTTGAAGTCGTCTGGGGAATTTATTTTTTGGCAAAAACAAGGTTTATACCTTAAAGCTGAAAAACCTTTCTTTAATGCATTTACCATCACGCAGAATCAATTGATTACATGGCAGGCGGATGGCACGGGTTCAATAGCGAAAGAGCACCAGGGGATTGTGCAGCGGGAAATCAATAAAACATTGTTTGCAATATTGAGTGCAGATATTCCCTTAATTGAATCGAGGTTTAATATTCGCTGGTTAATTGATGGGGATAATTGGCATTTAACCCTAGCGCCAAAGCTGGCTGTTATGAAAGAAAGCTTAAAGCAAGTTGTGATCGATGGCAGTGGTTCTGCGGCAAAAGCGCAGTTACATACGGTCAATTTAATGGCCGGTAATGGTGATTACACTCGCATACAATTTTTAAACCAGTCGGTTGTATCAAAGGTAAAGGCTTTAAGTTCTGAGCAAGCCATGCGTGAGTTAAGCCAGGACCAATGCCGTTGGTTTTCACTGGATGCGACTTTTTGTCAGCCGAGTTACTAGCAAGCACTAAGGGGCGAGGAAACAATATTTCATCCCCCGCATCACAGTCACGGACGTTAAAAAAGAAATTTATCTAATGAATATCCATTATTTACTGCGTACGTTATTCGTTGCGTTGTGTCTATTGATTTTACTTTTAGTCGTGCGCTTATCGAATACGGGTTTTTCGTTAGCGACAGACTTAACCGATTTGTTTCCGCGCTCCACGCACGATCCTGTGGTATTACAAGTTAATGACCAGTTATATCAAGCTTTTGGCAATAATATCGTCTTAGCGGTTGAAGCAAAAAATAAAAAGGCAGCGTTGGCAGCGATGCAAAAAGTAGCCGGTGCAGTTGATAAAAGTACCGATTTAAAGGCGGTCGATAGTACTGATGCTGATGCTCGGCGCTTATTTCAACAGCAAGCTTTGTTGGCTAAATACCGTCATTCATTGCTTACTCCCAGCCAAGCGAGTGAATTAGAGGCTCAAAATACCGATGCCATTATTGCTCGTGCCCAGCAGGCGCTTCTCGGTTTTGGCGGTATGCGTTCTTCACTTTCTCCGCTTGAAGATCCTTTGTCTTTGTCGGCGGGTTTGGCTGCGCAGCTGCAGCCACCTTTTGATGCAGAGCTGGTTGATAATTATTTAGTGTTTCGCGATAGCGATACTGTTCTCGTCATGTTGCTGGCGCAATTAACGCAAGCCTCTTTTAAGCTCGATACTCAGCAGCGTATAAAAGCGTGGCAGCAAGATCTTAACGATGATGTTCGTCGCGCAGGTGCCGCGCTACTGGTGTCTGGTATTGTTTTTCATGCAGCAGAGGCATCGGCGAATGCGAATCGTGAAATAAGTACCATTGGCTTGGGTTCATTCTTGGGGGTGCTTTTATTATTTTGGTTAGCCTTTCGCAGTTTAAAGCCGTTAGTGTTGAGTTTGTTCTCGGTAGCATTTGGTTGTGCTTGTGCTGTGGTTGTTACGCATGCCCTATTTTCTGAAATACACTTATTAACCTTAGTCTTTGGTGCAAGTTTAATCGGCGTTGCCATTGATTACGCTTTGCATTTTCTATGTAAATGCCAAGAGAGTACTCGGCAGGGGGGCTGGTCTAGCTATACGGTCTTGAAGGGTATTTTACCCAGTCTCAGCTTGGGCTTGTTAACCTCTAGTTTGGGCTACAGCTGCTTACTGCAGGCCGAGCTGCCAGGGTTACAGCAGGTGGCTGTATTTTCCATGGCAGGGTTAGCTAGCGCTTGGTTGTTTGTTGCAGTGGTATTGCCATTTTGGATAAAGCGCAGTATTGCGCCAAGCAGTGCGTTAGTTGAATGCATTACCCGTGGGCTATGGCAGATGTGGTTTAAAGCTCCCCCTTATTCGTTGTGGCTTTTTCTGTGTGTAGCCGGCATTTTTATCGTTGTTGGGTTAACACAGTATCGGTTAAGCAGTGATGCGAGAACGCTCTATAAACCTTCAGCCGCATTAATGGCGGCCGAAAAAAAACTGCAGCACAATTTACAGGCTGTTGCCTCGAATCAATATTTTTTACTGCGTGCAGCATCGCCACAGCAATTGTTGCAACTTGAAGAGCGTTTTCGTAGCACCTACTTAGATCCTTGGGTTGATCGCGGGGTGATTGAAGGGTACTCCGCGACAAGTCGTTGGTTGCCTTCATTGGCCACCCAAACTCATTATTACGAGCTGCAGAAAAACAAGCTTTATTCCGAGGGCGGCGTTGTTGAGCAGTTTATGCAGTCTGTTGGTTTCCCTATGGAGGCGATTCAATCGGTACAGTCGACTTTCTTATTGTCGGCACAGCAGCGGTTATCGTTAAGTGATTGGCTTTCTGTTGCCAGCCAAGAGCAAAAAATGTTGTGGTTGGGTGAGGTAGCACGTACCGACGAATCGTTGCCGCTAACCTATGCCAGCCTGGTTACCTTACGGGCTATTCAGCAATTAGCGGTCATTACGCAAAGTGAGTTAATGAGCGGTGTGACTTGGGTTGATCGGGTTGCGCAAATGTCGGCCAAACTCGACGTTTTAATGCACACCGCATTAGCGCTATTGTGCGTTGCTTATGGGCTTATTGCGCTCGCATTATTGTTATTGTATCGCCGCTGGCAAGCCGTGTTTATGGTGCTATTACCGTTAACCAGTAGTTTGTTGGTGATGGCGTTATTGAGCGCTTTTTCTGTTCCATTAAACCTCTTTCATATTTTGGCGAGTTTTTTATTACTGGGCCTGGGGATGGATTACAGTATTTTTGCTTATGCCGGTGGTGAGGGCGAAAGTACACAGCGAGCGATTCTTTTATCTGCGATCACCAGTATCTTATCTTTTGGTTTGTTGGCGTTAAGCGCAACCCCCATGATTCAGGCATTTGGTATCACTTTGTTATTGGGTAGTAGCTTTAACTTATTACTGGCGCCGATTATTACTGTGCTAGCCAAAAAGCACGTACGGTGCACTCATGAATAAAATATATACCTACATTGCGCTGCTGATTTTTCTGAATGGCGTGAGTGGCTGTTCATTTTTTACGTCCGAGCCAACGCTAGCGGCAATAGTGCCTGCCGTATGTCCGCCAGCTTCACAGGAGCAGTGGATGCTTTCATGGAAGGCCGAGCAGTCGCGTTTAATGGTTGTAACGCAATGTGAGGAAACGTCAGCGGGCGGGCGCTGGCAGTGGTTTTTGTTAAATCAGCTTGGTCAGCGTATAGCGACAGCGCAGAGCCGCCAGGGGCTGGTGGAGATAAAGTATTTATCGGGGCACCCCGCAAGCGATTTAGTGCCTCGGTTAGTGGAGGCTTGGCAGCTATTAACATTTGATTTGGAGGCACTTAAGGCCCAAAGTTCCGACGCGTGGTCATTTACCGAACAGCATGGCCAGCGAGAAATACGGTTTTCTGGTATATTGCGCGCCGAAATTAACTACCCTATTGGGAATGACGATTCCGGGGCAATTGCCTACACTGCGGACACCTTTAGTGTGGTGATTCGTCGCCAAGTGTTGTAATTCCTTCGCTTCTCTCGATGGGCTTAAAATCTTTTATTGATGCTATGACCACGCAATCCATCACAGATCTACCGATTGAAACATTTCTTTTGCACCGCGAAAGTATGCTGCTGATTAAGTCGATTATTGGGTATGGAGATAATTGGCTAGAGGCGTCTATTGATGTGTCAGCTTCATCGTTATTTCTGTCTGAGCAAGGCGTCGTTCCTTCGTGGGTGGGGGTGGAGTATATGGCGCAAGCCATTTCAGCTTTTGCTGGCGTAATGGCTTGGCGGGAAGGGCGTAAGCCTGAGGTGGGGTGTTTATTAGGCACACGACGCTACAGTGTTGTAGACCACAATTTTGATCCTGAAGAGTTGCTAAGCGTTAAAGTGACGCAGTTATTGCGCGATGAAAATAACTTGGTGCTGTTTGACTGCCATATTTATCGAGGTGATAAAAGTATCGCCGCCGCCGAAATCAAGGCAATCCAGCCTAACGATGTGCAATCAGTGTTGGCACAGTTCGGGGTTGAGTGAGCTGTAAATATAATTAAGAGAGGTTCGCATGAGTTCAGAGCATCGGGTTTTAGTGACGGGTTCTGGTCGGGGTATCGGTCGCGCTATTGCAGAACGTTTAGCGGCTGATGGTTTTGAAGTGGTTTTACACTGCCGTAGCCGTATTGCGCAGGCAGAAGAAGCTTTGGCTGCCATTGAGTCTGCCGGCGGGAAGGCTTCAATTCTGCAGTTTGATGTTGCAGATAGGGCTGCCGCTCGCGAATGCTTAGAGCAAGATATGGCCGCGTACGGCACCTACTATGGTGTTGTGTGTAATGCAGGCATCGCTCGCGATAACGCATTCCCTGCGATGTCCGAAAGCGATTGGGATGATGTGATCCACACCAATTTAGATGCTTTTTATAATGTGTTGAACCCTATCGTTATGCCAATGGTGCGTCGGCGAAAACCGGGTCGTATTGTGACCTTGTCTTCGGTATCCGGAATGATGGGTAATCGTGGGCAGGTGAATTATAGTGCGGCTAAAGCCGGTATTATTGGTGCGACAAAAGCTTTGGCTATCGAGCTCGCCAAACGCAATATTACGGTTAACTGTGTTGCGCCGGGTATGATTAATACTGAAATGCTCCAGGATGCACCGGTGGAAGAGGCGCTAAAAATGATTCCTATGCGTCGCGCTGGCGAGCCTGCTGAAGTGGCATCGCTGGTGAGTTATTTGGTTTCTGAGCAGGCGAGCTATATTACTCGCCAAGTTATTTCTGTGAATGGCGGGATGTTTTAATGAAGCGTGTAGTAGTTACAGGTATGGGGGCTATCACCGCGCTGGGTGAAAATTGGGCTGATTTTGAACAAGCGCTACGTTCACGCACTAGTGCGATTGTTCGTATGGAGGAATGGGCAAAGTTCAAAGACTTTAATACGAATTTGGCCGGGCCTGTTACCGATTTTGTGACCCCCAAGTATGCACGCAAAAAAATTCGCTCTATGAGTCGCGTGTCTTTAATGGCCACAAGGGCAACGGAAATTGCGCTCGGTGATGCAGGCTTATTAGATGATCCTGTTATTCAAAGCGGTGCAATGGGCGTGTCCTATGGTTCGTGTACTGGCAGTACTGAAGATACTCGAAATTTTGCTTTGATGTTGGAGAGCCTTGATGTTGGTGGCGCGACAGCAACGACCTACATTCGAATGATGAGCCATACGGCCCCAGTCAATATTGGTGTATTTTTTGGCCTTAAAGGGCGAGTGATTCCCACGTCGTCAGCCTGTACATCGGGCAGCCAAGGTATTGGTTATGCTTACGAAGCGATTAAGTACGGTAAGCAAACATTAATGGTAGCTGGCGGTGCAGAAGAGTTGTGCCCATCCGAAGCTGCGGTATTTGATTCGCTGTATGCCACGAGTACGAAAAATGATACCCCTTCACTGACCCCAAGCCCATTCGATCGTGATCGCGACGGTTTAGTCATCGGTGAAGGTGCCGGGACTTTGATATTGGAGGAGTTGGAACACGCCAAAGCGCGTGGTGCGACGATTTATGCGGAGCTAGTGGGTTTTGGTACTAACTCCGATGGTGGCCATGTAACTCAGCCAGATCAGCGCACAATGAAGATTGCAATGGAGATGGCGCTAGAGGATGCGAATATCGATAAGGGTGCTATCGATTATGTGAATGCACATGGCACGGCTACTGAGCGCGGCGATATAGCTGAATCGCTTGCGACAGAAAGTCTATTTGGCGCCAATACGGTTCCGGTTTCGACGCTTAAGGGTAATATTGGCCATACTCTGGGCGCCTGCGGTGGTATTGAGGCTTGGGCAAGTATTGAAATGATGAATAAGGGCTGGTTAGCGCCGACACTTAACTTGAATAACCCTGATGAGGCCTGCGGACAGCTGGATTTTGTTATGGGTGATGGTCGAGCCAAAGAGTGCAGTTATGTTATGTCGAATAATTTTGCGTTTGGCGGTATTAACACCTCGCTAATTTTTAAACGCTGGGCTTAAGGGGCGAGGCAGTAATACTTTATCCAATAATACTGGTTTCCTGCTTCCTCAGCTGCGTTGCTCGAAGCGTTACAGGCCTCGGTAACTGCTCCATGCGTTACCCTACTGACCTATATCCATATAGGCCCCGGCATGCGCCTCTTCGAGCGCCTTGCTGAGTAAGCAGGACTCTGCGTCTAATTTGGACAAACTATTATTGCCTCGCCCCTAATACTTCTGCGCATTATATATTTTGTGTGTGCCGAACATGGCCACAAACAAAAAGGCGGCGCTATATTATGCGCCGCCTTTTGTTTTTAGAGTGCGCCTTTAAGTTCGGCGTACTGCTCTGTGCGTAATCGAGGCCCAAACTGACTAACCACAACGGCGGCGGCACGGTTGGCAAAAGCGGCGGCGTCGGCATAGCTTTTACCTTGATCTAACGCGGCTAAAAAGGCACCTGCGAACATGTCACCGGCGCCATTGGTATCAACGGCTTTTACCGGTTGCGCGTGTACTTGGTGTTGCGTTGCGCCGTCAAAAACCCAAGTGGGCTCAGCACCACGAGTAATCACAAAGCTTTTGCAGTAGCCTTTCAGTGCTTCGGCAGCGGCTTCAATGCTTTGTTTTTGGGTGAAATTGAGGGCTTCTCCCTCATTACAGAAGATAATATCGACGCCATCGCCGATAATTTCTAATAATCCATCACGGAAGTATTCTACGATCGCAGGATCGGATAAACTAATGGCAATTTGCGCGCCAACGGAATTCGCGAGCTCTCGAACTTTAATGGCCGCCGGTTTACCTGTTGCCGAAGTTACAAGATAACCTTCGATATACACAAATTTACTGGCCTTAAGGGCCGGCAAGTCTATGTTATCAATGGATAAGGTTTCGCTAATGCCGAGATGAGTATTCATGGTGCGCTCGGCATCGGGAGTAATCATCACTAGGCATTTACCCGTGATACCGTCTTTGGCGTGATCGTGCGCTTGGGTGCTAACGCCAGTGCGAGTGAGGTCATCGGCATAAAACTTGCCGTGTTTATCGTTAGCGACTTGGCAGCTAAAGAAAGTTTGGCTTCCAAAGTGTTGAGCAGCTATAACACTATTGGCAGCAGAGCCGCCGCAGGCAAGCTCGGAAGCCACTAATTTGTCACTAAGGTGTTCGAGGAGATCTTGTTGACGCTTTTCGTCAACAAGTGTCATAACACCCTTGTCGATACCCAGTGCGGTAAGGTCGTTATCGTCAATTTGAATTTCAGTATCGACCAGTGCGGCGCCAATAGCGTATATGCCGTAGTTGTTCATTTTTCGTGCTCTTTGTCGTTGCAATGCGCGCAAGTATAAGCAATCATGTGTGATATATGTCGCACCGCTTAAACTTAGTTATATAAACCGCTGTTATGTAAGGCGTTTTTTACCGTACCAACGCTATTGCAAGTAGCAAAAGCTTAAGCGCATCGCTTGGGTTTAGTAGTTAATTAGGACAGCCCGCTAGTTTGGATGGCGCAAGCCAGAAGTGCAAGCGGGCTTCTGTTATGGGTGATTATTGTGGGCAACACCGATTGTGGTCCTTTGATAAATTCACGACGACGAGCAGTAAGAATTATAGAGAGATGTTGAGGCAAGGTTATGTCTAGGCTTATCAATGATGAATCATCTTCCGAGAACACGGGTTCTCAAGGAAGTACTGGAAGCGCGGCTACAAGGCAGGCGCCGCTTTCGCCAGAGCAAGCGCTTGAGCATTTAAAGCAATGCCAAGCTATTGCCGTTAAACAGGCGAATAGTAGTTTTGCCCCTTTTATGAAGGCGCTAAGCCACGCCTTCGATTTGCAGATTGATGCGGCTAAGTCCAATCAAGAGGTCGCTGAACTCAGTGGTATTCAGCGCCTTTTTCAGAAGAACCGAAGTGAGCTCGAAGAATATTACGCCGGTTATGTGGCGGAAGGTTTCGTAAAGTTTAAGCAGAATGCACTATGTACCGAATTAAATGCCTCCGGCGGTAATGAACTCTCGATTGTCGATAATCTTGAGTTGGAAGAGTCTTTGGTATTGTCGAGTATTTCGCAGGCGGTCGATAACGAGCTAGCCGAGCCACTTTGGGCGCTTAATCAGAGGATGGCGTTGCTAAATAGTGGCGAGCCTGTCCGCGAGGCGAGCAATCCATCTGCGCCGGTGCAATTTTGTGAGTCTTTACGCAAGGCTTGTAAATTAATACCCATGAGTATTGCAGCCGCTAAAACGGTGCTCAATACCTACGGTGAGCAGCTGCACAGTATTGCAGCGGATGTGGTTGCCGAGACTAATCAGTACTTAAGTGATCAGGGTTTACTGCAAGATTTACAGTACCGTAAATCCAAACCCAAAGTCGAGAAGCGGGAATCCATCGAGAGCGAAGCCGAGGCGCTATCGGGTGAAGCTGAAGATTCTTCTACCTATCAAAGCTCTTTGTTGGATGCCATTCGTGGTTTGCAGCAAACGTTGGCGGATATGTCTAAACATCCTCAGCAAGTCTTTGGTTCGGGAGGCGCTGGCCCCGCGTTAGGCAGTCAGCAGTTGATAGATGCATTGCAATCCATTCAACTTCAATCGTTAGGTATGATGGGCGTTCCAATGGCGGGCGGCCAAATGCCTGCGCCAATGAATATTGGCGTTATGCAGCAACAGCTGCGTGCTCAATTGGGGTCGCAGGGTCACGTTGGCGATAATGATTTACACGCGATTGATCTTGTTGGGCGGGTATTTGAATACATGCTTCGCGATGGTAATTTGCCAGACTCAGTCAAAGCGGCCCTCAGTTATTTACATACTCCGTTTTTAAAATTGGCGTTTATTGATCCTGGCTTTTTTGAAAATCCCGATCATCCAGCGCGGGTGTTGCTTAATAATTTAGCCGAAGCGGGTATTCGTTGGGTCGGTAACGACGGCACTATTCAGCATAATATGCTGGATAAAATCCGGGAAACGGTTGATCGCCTACTTAATGAATTTACGAATGATGTAAAAGTCATCACGTCTATATTGTTAGATTTTAACGGTTATACAAAAAATATTGTTCGTCGCCAGGAGCTAATGGAAAAGCGTGCCGCCGAAAAGGCGCAAGGTGAAGAAAAGCTGCGTGAAGTTAAACATCGTGTCAATAAAGAGGTAATGACCCGGACTGAAGATAAAGATCTACCGTCATCGGTATTGCTCTTTTTATTACAGCCGTGGTTTGATTTTTTATCGTTTTGCATGTTGCGGTATGGCGACGAGTCTGAGCAATGGACTAATGCATTAGCCCTAATTGATGATCTTTTGTGGGCCGTTGACGTTAAGTCTGATCACAACGATATTCAAATTCAAAAAGAATTAATCTATCGCCTGCAGTCAGAAATGCAGGCGGGTTTTGATGTGATTGGCTACGATTCTGATAAAGGCGAAAAGCTGAGGGAATCCATTTCAGATATTTTACGTGCGGCTATTGCGCAAAAGGCCCCCGCGCCAGAGCCGGAGCCCGTACGTGAAGAAGCCGAAAAAGTGATTGCGGAGAAAAAGAGCGCGGCACCGTTGTTAGAGCCCGATCAAGTCTCTGATGAAGAGCAGCGCGTTATTAATGGTTTAAAACAAATTGAATTTGGAACATGGTTTGAATTTGAAGGGGGGCGCCGTTTGAAAGTGGCGTGGTATAACGCCCGTACGATGCACTACATGTTGGTTAACCAGGTTGGCAAAAAAGAAGCTATGCTAACGGGGCTAGAGTTGGCGCGTAAGATGATCGCTAAAACAGCCAATATTGTATCGGGTAGTTCTAAGCCTTTCTTTGAGCGTGCACTGGAAGATATCTATAATAATATGAGTGGTACAAAAAGTGCGGATGTAGAGCATATATAGACGATAGCTCTTCTTTCGCAGTACGAAAAACGGCCCTTATATAAGGGCCGTTTTTGTTTGTGTAGCAGTCGTTGCGTTTTTAGTATTATGGCTGGATGACTTTGCCATACACCTGTAGTTTTAATTCTTTGCGCAATGCCTTAATGAACTTGTTGAATGTTTCTATTTCATCAGTTTTAACCCAGCGTCCAGGTATATCGACGGTCGTTGTTGTTTTGACTATGTCATGGGCCATTGTGGCTTTACGTACAACGCTGCCGTATTTGTAATCGAGTTGTAGGTTGGCCGGTGTCAAAGTTGCTTGCCAAATAGCGTTGAGGTCTATATGAAACGTCGAGGTTAATTTTAAGCCTGGGAAGTATTCGTCATAGATTTTGTTACTCAAAAGGCCCTCTTCAAGCTCTGCCGCTAGCCAGTTATCATTCTCTGAATAATCGAGATCTTCATCGGCGTTGATGAATGGATCAAATTGCGTAATCGATTTTATCGTGATGGGCGCACCCATCGTGTCTTGGCCGCTAAATGAAATGCTGGGGGTAGATTGGTTCGAAACCTTTTGTTGATAGTCCTCAATAAACCATCGGGCGACCTCCGCCGTTTCGGTGCTGTTGATATAGCTTTTATACCAAGTCGCGTAATGGCTGTGATAAGTGCGGCTTTGTGTTTCTGTTTGTCCACCGTCTTTATGAAATTTTAATTGCGTGTCTACTGCAAACTCCCAGCGGTAAACAGGCGCATGAATTAGGCTAGGGGTAGTGGCGTTTAACGGTAGGGAAAAATTACCTTGAATCCATGAGGGGGTGTGTTGCCAGGGGCTGTCAATATCTGTTGCATCAATGCAGTGGGGTTGGTCACCGGGTGAGGCGGGTAGGTCAAAGCACACCACAACATGGTTGAACTGCGCCAGCGATGGGGCAATTTTGTCACGCAGCTTTTTGCGGTGAGTACTAACTAATACGGGGTAGGCCTTTACGCCAATTCGCTGAAGCAAGTCGACCAGCAGTGCCGATTTATCTTTGCAGTCGCCTTGTCGCTTGACTAGTGTTTCTGTTGTTTTATGCGGTGTATAAGCGTTGCCGTATTCCGAACGCGATAAATACCGTATTTTTTGCGCCACAAATTGATGGATTTGGTTAATTTTTTCTTCGGTGCTTGCTTGCTTGTCCAGCTCAATTTCTTTCAGTAAGTCAGTATCGCTGGAGGCTAGTGCGGTATTAAAAATGGTTGAATAACTTTCTACGACTTGTTGCCAAGAGCTTTTGTCGGAAATATGAATATAGCCAATTTCATCTCGCCAGCGTACTTGTGGGTCTTTTGCGAGCGCCGTTATATTGCTTCCTTTACATTCGACACTGGTTGTTGTGTTTGTGCAGGTTACTGCGTCACTCTCGATGAACAAACTAGGGCTGTAATCGTCATCCCAGCTGGCTGTGAGCACATATTCTTTTTTAGCGGTCAGAACTTGCGGATAAAAGGTTTCAAGCCAATCGGCTTCTAGTTTTGCCTTGTGAGTGGTGATGTCATATTCAATGACCGCATAGCCGCCTTCTTCAATTGCGGGAATGTTAATCAGTATTTCTTTTTGGCTGCTAAAAATATCGTAACTATTCGAGTCGATAATTTTAATGTCTTCGTGGTTTGCGCTAGTGGTGGAGCCGTTCGCGGCCACCGAAATGGCGCGCAGAATATGTAACGTTTGTGTCTCGGGGTTTACGCTAATACTGTATTGGCCGTACTCTTGAATATCGCTCGCATTATGGAAGCGTTCAATCAGCGTGGTGCGCACTCTTGCGGTCGTATTATTTGCGTGAATATCACGCTGCTCGTATAGGCGGTAAAAGGTATCGGCAGTCTCGGTGGCGTCGGTGTTAATTCGCTGTTCTTGTGCCGCGCTTAATTTGGAAAAATTCGCCGTATACACTTCAGCGTAACTTAATGCGGGTAGGCCAAGGCTGCAAACGAGAATGATGGGGATATATTTTTTTAAGTCACTCATTGCGCTCTAAATCCTTTGGCCATATCGAGTACGTTCTGTTTGTATTGTTGAAAACTTAATTTTGGCGCAGAGAACTGACCGTAGAGTTCGTAAATCCCTTTGTTGGGGGTATTAATAACGGTTACGGTGTGTACTGCTGGGTCGAGGGTGTCTGTTCCTGTGCATACGCCAAAAGCGATAACGTTGGCAGTGTCGCCATCAAAGAATCGTTCGTGCGTGCATGTACTGCTGCCGTCTAAATATTCTTGCATGGCTTCTAAGCGCCAATAGCTAATAGAGTCTAATGATTGACTAAAACCATAGTGATACAGCTCAAAGTGCATGGATAGTAATTTACCGTCGATAATCGCGATAGAGTCTTCGCCGCCAGGAACGTCGGCACGCCAATGCTCCCCTTTTATCGGCAGTAAGAATTCGTGTTCTGGCAGCGCATATTGGCTATTGTCTTTTAGTTTATCCCCAGTGGGGTACATGTCAGGGATAAAAACAATAATCGCGACTATCCATATGCAAAGTCCAATGATCACGCTAGCCCATTCGTAATTATTAAACCAAAGGGGAGGGTGCTTAAATTTAAACTCAGTGCACTGTTGTTTTAGGCGATTAAACCAATGCTGGGACCAAGCAAAGGCACTCGCGCCCGCCAGCATATAGAGCAGGGTTACCCAGAATGGAAGTTCATATTTTAATTCCACGGCGGCCAGTGCGGCTACCACGAATAAAATGACCATCCATAAAACCCCATGAATTGCGGGTAGCGTTACTTTACGTTCTACGCTTAAGGTTTTAAGTTGATCAAAGAATTTAGGGAGGGCGATGAGCTGCGCAAGGATAATGAGTGGTGGGAAAAACCACAGCCAAGGTCGATATTTTGTTTTACTTTGAAGCTTGTTGAATTCCCTTGCGCGTGCGACCAGCCAGAATGAAGAATAGATTCCAAAGGTTAAAAGGTATAGAAACGCGATAATGAGCGGATGCCTTTGACCGGTTAAAAATGGCTGTTCTTGAACCGTATTGGGGTTGTCGGTTGCGGCCTCTTGATCTAGGGCCGGGTGAGCCGCGGGTGGTGTTGGTTGTGTCATTAGTACGATCCTTTGTTTTATTTTTTTGAAGCGTTAGGGGCGAGGAAACAATATTTCATCCACTAATGCTTGATGTCGCCATCCTTACCTTCGTTACTCAAAGCGTTACATGCCCCGGCATGCGCCCCTTTAAGCGCCTCGATAAGAAAGCCGATCTCTTCGCTTAATTGGATAAACTATTATTACCTCGCCCCTTACATCTTTCATTCGCGTTACGCGGCTTAGGCTTAACTTCCCAGTTTTTTAAGTGCGTAGATGTCAAACCGCGAAGATTTCCCTTCTAGGGTGTAGCTCGGTGTTTGGTTGCCTACCGGCGGGGCAACTCGCGGGCGCTTTACCACGACTCGACACACATCTTGTTGCAGCGCGTGCGACAAAAGCTGGTCGGCATCGTCATCACTGCCTATTAATGAATGAAAGGCCTTCATGCTTTTATTGACGGCTGCGCTTTTTTTCCGCGTGGGAAACATGGGGTCTAAATACACTACGTCGATGTTGTTGATCGAGCAGCCAATGCTATCGGTATTCTGTAATAGCATATTCATTAATACGCTTTCTAGGGCAGCATCCCCGGTGCTGCGAGCATGTTCCAGCCCGCGATTTAAACCACTATTGAGAAGTGCGTGGGCTATGGGCGAACGTTCTTGTAGTGTGATGTGGCATCCCAAGCTGGCCAATACAAACGCATCACCGCCTAAGCCGGCAGTGGCATCGAGAATGCGTGGCTTAAAACTGCCGCTAACACCAACCGCTTTCGCAATCATTTGGCCTTTACCGCCCCCAAATTTTCGGCGGTGATCTGCCTCGCCTGTATGAAAATTAACCTCAATGGGTTTTTGCTTGCCGTCACCCACGTTATGCAGGCGAACGCCAGTGTCATCAAATTCTAATGTGAATTGATGATTTTCAGGTGTTTCGTTGAGTGTAACCTGAAGCTTTTGAGCAATGCCGAGGGCTTTATCATTGAGTCTATCGTCGCTACAAATAACCTTTAACATATTATCAATTGCCTGTTAGTATGGCGTCAAAATCATCCTGCATTATCCCCTTTTCTGAGGGGCTGCGTAGCTTTATCTTTGTAAAGAAGACGCCGCTATATTTCACCATTTCTCAATTATTTCATTTTTTTGTCACATAGCCAATTTAGGGTGTGCGAAAAATCACAAGGGGAAGCTTATGCAGCGTATTGCTGTAATTTCATCATATTCATCACTACTGTGTGCGTGGCTAATGACCTTGAGTTTAGTTGCGACTGCAGCAAACCGAGAAGAGTCATTTACTTTTGCCTCCGAAGGCTTGTTGTTCTCACTGGCGGGCTCCAACACGGTTGGTGCGCATTTGGCGCCAGCCTGGGCAAAGGCGTACCTTGAGGCTAAGGGCGCGCAAGGCGTCTTCATAGAACCCTTAGCGACAGCTAATGAATACCGAGTAAAAGGACGCAATGGCACCCGCATGGTTTATATCGATATTCTAGCGCATGGCTCCAGCACGGGCTTTAAAGGATTGCGCGCAAAAACAGCTGAAATCGCGTTATCTTCACGGCAGATTAAAGCCGCTGAAGCAAAGTTTTTTAATATAGCAGGGGGAATGCAAGCATCGTCGTCTGAACATGTTGTGGCGATAGATGGTTTAGCGGTGGTGGTTAACCCTGATAATCCTCTATCTACGATGACTGTCACCAATATTGCTAAGATATTTTCCGGCAAAATTTCAAATTGGAAGGCACTGGGCGGTCCAGATCGCCGAATCAATCTGTATGCTCGCGATGATAAATCGGGTACCTACGATACCTTTAAAAGTTTGGTACTGCGTAAAAATGCGAACTTATCTTCACGCGCCAAACGCTTTGAATCCAATGATGAGCTCTCAGATACTGTTGCTAATGATCTTGGGGGTATTGGCTTTGTTGGATTAGCGTCGGTTAGAAACGCTAAAGCATTAGCTGTGAGCGATGATAATACAGTGGCTTTAAAACCTGAGATTCTGTTTGTTGCCACGGAAGATTACCCGCTATCGCGTCGTCTGTTTATGTATACGCGGGGCCAGTCCGATGTTCCGTTTGTGAATGAGTTTATACGTTTTGCTCAAGGGTTGGCGGGGCAAAACATTGTAGAGGTCATTGGTTTTGTCTCGCAAAACCCGAAAGGACTTGCCAGTGCCGTGAGCAAGGGGCCCGAGCGTTACCAAGAGCTAGCTGGTGTTATGCAAAGGCTAAGCGTTAACTTCCGCTTTCAGCCGGGTAAGGCTGATTTGGATAATAAAGCGCTTCAGGATGTTGAGCGTTTAGCGCGTTTTATGCAGCAAGGTCGTGGAGATAAAGCGGAGAATATTAATATCCAGTTAGTCGGTTTTAGTAATGTAGAGTCGAGCGAGAAAAGAGCCCAAGTGTTGTCCCGTTTACGTGCTACAGCAGTAAAAAGTGCACTTTACCGTTTTGATGTTCAAACAGAGTCGGTGATTGGTTTTGGCGATACCATGCGTGTTGCAAATGCCGAAGGGGCATCGTCGGCAAAGAACGAGCGTGTCGAAGTGTGGTTTTTTGCGGATAAGCATTTGAGTGCTGTTAATGCGGTTAAAGACAAAATTAAACGGGGTGAACTAATGCTGCCTAAAAATGCTGTATCGAGTGTCCTGAACTAGCAATAGTTGTCTCAGCTTGTACTGAATATTGAATGTTGAGTACTGAGGCAGCAATGGCTGCCCAGGTGTTAGTAGTGGCAGATTTAAAGTAGTCGTGATCTAAAGTAGTAGTAATGTTCCCAGTCCAAGGAAGGCAACAAAGCCCGCAATATCGGTCACTGCGGTTAGAGCAACAGCACCGGATAATACCGGGTCTAATTTTAATTTGTCTATAATGACGGACGAGGCAATAATAGTTTATCCAATTAGGCGAAGAGATCGGCTTTCTTGTCGAGGCGCTTAAAGCGTTACATGCTACGGTAACTGCTCCACGACATTAGGGACGAGGCAATAATAGTTTGCCCAATTAGACGAGGGAGCAGGAGGCAAGTATTAATGGATAAGGGGCGTGCATGAAATAACTTCCCGTTTTTGAATTACTGGGTGCACGCTTGCCTTCGTTAAAAATATTTGCAATAGCCGGCTATTACGCCATATTTTCGCCTCGTCAAGCAAGCACCCACAAACCCAAATTCCAGCAACTTATTCCGTGCACGCCCCTAAGGGACGAGGCAGTAATACTTTATCCAATAATACTGGTTCCTGCTTCCTCAGCTGCGTTGCTCGAAGCGTTACATGCCTCGGTAACTGCTCCATGCGTTACCCTACTGACCTATATCCATATAGGCCCCGGCATGCGCCTCTTCGAGCGCCTTGCTGAGAAATCAGGCTCGATAACTGCTTATATGGACCCACCCTGTCAAACAAACTATTTAAACTGTCTA
>NZ_CEXWTU010000026.1:0-32436 GCF_982758155.1 Marinagarivorans sp.
AAGAAAGCCGATCTCTTCGCCTAATTGGATAAACTATTATTGCCTCGTCCCTTAACTCTGTAACACCGTTACAGCAGAGTTCCTCAAGAAAATAATGATTTAATTTTTAGATTGCTAACGGGGTGCGCTATGGAGGGGGTTAGGGCCGTGCATGAAATAACTTCCCGTTTTTGAATTCCTGGGGGCACGCTTGCCTTCGTTAAAAATATTTGCAATAGCCGGCTATTACGCCATATTTTCGCCTCGCCAAGCGTGCCCCCACAAAACCAAATTCCAGCAACTTATTTCGTGCGCGCCCCTTAGGAAGACTTTTCTATTGCGGTTGTTAGTCAGTCCCTTTTTGTGGCGCGCTTCCGATGTATCATGCGCGGGTATACCTCAGCTATCTCAAATGTAATAAAAGCACTTATGAATACACTGATTTTTAACGTTAATGACCTCGCCTTGCTGTTGTTGATTGCGCAAAGCGGCCTCTTGACGCTGATTTTATTATTGGTGCGGGGCAAAGCCGGCACGGGTAATGGCTTGTTGGCGGGCTTGTTGATGGCCTTTGCGTTACAAGCGCTAGATACCATTATGTATTGGAGTGTACCGCTTAAAACCGTTGTTGCCGGTTGGGCTGGCGTGTGGCCATTTTGGTTGCTGAAGTGCGTGCCTTTTGTGCAAGGGCCGCTGTTGTATGCTTATGTACGGACAAGAATCACCGGCGATGCGTTTAGCTGGCGGCGCGACAGTAAGCATTTTTTGCCGGTATTAATGTATCCGCTATTAGTGGTCGTTATTTTTTGGCAGCTTCGGGATGGGGATTTGGAGCGCGGTATTTATGATTATGGTGCATGGTTTGCCAGTGAGGCTTTCATTTTTATGCTGTGGGCCTACAAGGTGAGTGCGCTAGGGTATGGCGCGCGTTGCATTTGGTATTTGCGCCGCCATGCCAAGCATTTAGAGCAAGCTTATTCTAACCCGGCCTTGGCGCAGCCCACATGGCTTTATATGGTTGTCGGTGGTTTTGTCGGCCTTTGGAGTTGGCATTTTATCGGTGGTATCGCCGAATTATTCGCTTGGCAGCAGGTGAGCCATGTGATGGGTGTGATGGTGAATTATTTTAGCTTTGCCTTTATTACCAGCTTGGTTTTTTACAGTTTATTAAAGTCCCAAGTGGTTGCACCGCCGCTATCGGAACCAAATGCCAGTGAGCAGCCGCAATCGCCAAGCCAGAGCGATCAAACAGCGGCCGCGGGATTACAGCTATTACTACAAGAGCAAAGCCTGTACCTCAATCCAGAGTTAACCGTCGAAGACCTCGCGCGTGCCGCCAGGCTCCCAGATCGCCAAGTGTCGCATTTAATTAATAACTGCTTGGGGAAAAACTTTTTTGAGTTTATTAACGAGGCTCGAGTCGAGGCCGCAAAATGTTTATTGGTGGAAGGCAGCTGGTCGATTCAGCGGGTATTGGAGGAGTCGGGCTTTAATAGCAAGGCGACCTTTAATCGTATTTTTAAACGCTATGTAGCGCTAACGCCGAGTGACTATCGGCGACAAAACAAAACGGCCAAATAGCCCCGGAGAGATGTAATCGATTGGGTGTAATAAGGTGTAATCGAAAGCGTTACCAGCCTCCCCTATACTTCCCGCTATTCCGTGGCGATGCATTAAAGGAGGGGGGGGATGGATAAGGGGTTGGTTGGTGAAGAAAAGGCGAAAGTAAGCCTTTTCGGTAGAGTGACAAAAATAGGGATGCGGTTGAAGTTTGCGTTCTTGGGCGGGACGGCGCACGGAATAATTATTGTATTGGGTTTATTGGCTTTGTGCGGCATCGCCATGTCGAGCCAATAATTGCAGGGCTAATCGCTTAATGTTGCTTCGGCCGGTAGCTGTAGTTTGGCGCCGCCACGGATATCGATACGATCATGGGCCAAGCGCAGTGCGCCGGTTCTTCGTTCTACGACTTGGTGAAGTGCGGTAATTTCTGGCAGTGCGTTGACGACTTGTTTACGAAAGCGGAATATTTGAATGTTGATATGACTTTCTTGCATGCCTAACATTTTGACGAGCAGCTCTTTTGTGATCCACCCTTGCTCGCTTTCGTTAACGTCTTGAGCTTTATCGATTCGGCGTTGCCGTGCTAGCAGTAACAACAAGTAGTGATGGCAGCGCTCGCCAAGCTCAAAGTCTTTGGTTTGGCTTTTAAGCGTTAAGGACACATGTTCTTCGTTTTGGCTAACAAAAAAATGAAAGGTTAAGTCGCACAGTGTTGTTGGCTGCAGCGTGCGATGTACGTTGCGAGTACTCATCGTCGGCCTAGCGTCAATGTAGCGCCATTGGTGTTTACCAGAGCCAACAATGTCACCCGTTTTTAAATCTTGATGGGTTCCATCAACTTCTAGCACCCAGTGTTCTCCCGATTTAAAAATCACAAAATCGGGTTCATTTTCTGATGGCAATGCACAAATATCGACAAGTTCTATGCGCGGAAGATGCGGCAGTATAGGAGCTAAAAAACAGCGAGGTTCAGTAAGGTCGCTAACGAGCCATGCATCAGCATCGAGGCTGCCAAAACGGATCTCATCGCCGGTGCTTAAGGGGATGTATTCCCCTGCGGTAATACGCTTTTGGTTAATAAAGGTACCGTTACTGCTGGTATCTTTGATTTTCCATTGCTCGCCTTCCCACACGACGGTGGCATGGGTACGGGAGACATCCGGGCTGAGTATTTGGGTGGTGCAAGTATCGGGTTGACGGCCGAAAATGTGGTGTGCTTGCAGGGGTATTTTTTGCTGGTTGAGCAAATTAATGAGGCTGGCCATAATCTTTCGCTAATTTTTTTGGGGGTTAAGGCCTCCGTGGCAACGATAAATTGGGCGGTTCCCTCTACCAGTTTCGCAATGCAGCGTAGCATTAGGGGATGAAATATTGTTTCCTCGTCCCTTATACGAAAATGGTCAGCGCAGTTAATCTACATGCGTTTGATTGCGCATCACGTCGCCTAAATTATGTGTGATGAGTGATCAATAAGGTGTTTCCCGCCTTAATAGATAATCAGCGATTGTGTCGCCGGTATTCGTTAAGGCGGGAAACAACAGTTTGTGCGGCGTAAATCACAGGCGATAGTGACACGCAGCTAAATAAGGGCGGGAATATTATGCCTCGCCCCTAATGTCGATTATTAGCTTAGCATGGGTAATTGTTTTTGCTTGGAAAATTCGAGTAGTGTTCTTCGCAACTGTGGTTTTCGCAGTACTAAGGCTACGCGCAGCTGCTGAATTTTACCTAAATTTTCTGATGGTGGAGCATTTAATTGCTCAAGGATAGCAACGGCTGCACGCGTGCCGGTTTCTGCGGCACCTTCCATAAAGCCCTGAAAGCCTTCGGATGTATGCTCGCCACAAAATTGCAAACTGCCATCGTTGTCGTCATACGGTATGTTTGCCGCCAGCTCGACTTCACCAGGTTTCACGGCCATATAGCTGCCCAGAGTCCATTTATGGGTCGGCCATAACATGCGTGCCGCGTTACCGAGGTAGCCTTCTTTTACGCCGGGGTAAACGGTATTAACGGGCGTGAGTAGGCTGTGCCATTGCTCTTCTGCCGTTCCTTCACCAATACTAAAGCCCGCATTACCGCCCACAAAATTGGTCCATAACCCATGGGGCCCCTCTTGGCCGCGTGAAGTATCCCATAGGTTATGGATGTCGCGTTCCAAGGTAGTTTTTTGATCAATAACTAGAGAGCCATCATGCCCTTTCGAGCGCCAAGGTTTTCGGTTCTTGAACTGGCCCATAAGTTTGGCGTTGGTGCCATAGCTCACGGAATTAATGATGTCTATGTTACTTTTTCGTAGCGTGCCTGGTGCAATCGTCACTTTTCGCAATGTTGAAAAGGGTAGAGCCAAAACAATACGCGGCGCTTCTATTTGGATTTTTTCGCCTGTAGCTTTCTTAAAGGTAGCTATATATCGGTCGTCCTTGCGTGAGAGCGCTGTAAGCTCGTGCTCGGTGTGTACCGCGTTGGCAAGTCGCTTAGTCATTTCACGGGCTGGGCCTTCGTTACCGTCGTGAAAACGCATGATTTCGTCGGAGTCGCCAAAGGGTTTAAACTCTTGTGACTTTCCCTCCCCTTCGAAGTAAGAAACGCAGGCGCCGTTTCTTCCGCAGGGGTAAAGGTCCAGTAAATTAAAAACGGATAGCTGCTCCATCTCTAAGCCGAATTCACCTACAAATGCGAAATGAATAACTTGCATCAGTGTTTCACTGGCACCGTGAGTGTCTAAAAATTGCACAAGGGTTGTTTGGCTGTCTATCTTCTTGCGCCTTGCATTGACTTCGTAGTCTGAGCCCGAATTTTCTAGTTCGGCTAGCTCTAGATTTATTCTTCTAATGGCTAAATCAACGGGCTTGAAGGCTGCAATAATTTGCTTTTGCGTTAAGAACTTACCGTTAATATTGTATTGGTAGCCGTAAGCGATACCCTTTGGGAGTGAGCTGGGTAGGTTATCAAGTTGTAAGTTAAACTCTGTGGCGAAATGCTGCATAACGACGTGGTCAGTATCGATTAACTCACCACCTAATTCGGCGACTTGGCTGCCTTCAAAATACCCTTTATCTGTTGAGTATGTACGCCCCCCCGTTCGTTTAGAGGCTTCATATAATGCGACATTAACGCCAGATTCTTTTAAGCGGTAGCTGCAATGTATGCCCGCAAGCCCAGCGCCAATGACAATAACATCGAGGGCATCACTGGCGACGTAGTTTGCGCGCTGGGCAGACAAGGTGGGTACTGCAGCATTGCAGCCAGCCAGTGCGGCGGCACTGGCAATGGCTGAAAGCTTTAGCAGCTCCCGGCGCCGAGTGTAGGTTGGGTCCTTAGGAGCGCTGGTGTCCTGATGTGCTTGCAATATTTGCTTAAGCTGCGAAAAAAAAGGGCTACGGGCCATAGGTTTTCCTGTTGTATTGATGGCTGGGCTTATATCGCGCCAGCGTTGTTTTTGTTTAGAATTTAACACCCGTGAGGGCGTTTTCTAAAAGACTGCGCTGATGAGACGCTAAGGCTAAAGAGGCTGTGTCGGCAAGAGATGCAGCTAAAGAAAATTCGTCTTCAGTCCATTTCCGCATTGTGCCGATATGCTCGTGGCATAAAACTCCATACATTCTGCCTCCGACCCAAATGGGAGCGTCTAACATACTGGATATACCAAGTGACGAGCAGTAATCGAGTAATTCCCTGGTTGAGCTGTGATAAAAAACATCATCAGCTGCAATGGCGAGCTCTTCATTGAGCGCTTCGAAATACGAGGGGTAATGCAGAGACTCTAAAATACCGCCGCTGGAATGGGTGTTGTATTGGCGTTCAAACAAGTCCAAGCAACGAATGCTTTGTCTGTCTTCAGAGAGTGTCCAAATGCTCACGCGGGCCGAATCCAATATTTCTGCGGCTGTGCAGGTAATGTCGCGAAGTGACTCAGTGAGTTGCCCACCACGTGTTTTCCTCAAACGTAAAACAAGCGCACTCATGGCATCCCGTCGCCGTGTTTGCAGCGATTGCTGCTGACGCAAGCGCGCTAGATCGGCTTGCACGCTTGCCAGGTTGCTCCAGTCATCGGGGCGAGTATATTGCCCGCTGGAATTATTACCTGAAGTAAAAGCGCTTTGAGGTTGACTGGAATTACGTGTTTGCGGAGCGGCTTGCTGCGGTGATCTTTGTGAGGTATGGGATGCAGAAGTGAATGCATTGGGTCGTGATGAAGTCTGTGGGGGTGTTGAATATTGCCCATAGTCAGGCGGCCGTGCACCGGATACAACCGTTGGGTTGTCGGCCTCGATATTATTGGGGGCACGTAAATCGCTGACATCAATGTTTGCTAATCGGTCGGCGATAGTCGTGGCGTTATCTAGGCGGACTAATGGGTTTTTTTCGAGTACTTGGCGAATTAGGTCGCCAAGGGGGTGGGCTTGTAGCCATGCCGGGACGGGCACCGGTTGGTCAGACATCTGCTCAAAGAACAGTTTTGCAATGGTTTCCCCTGCCATAACTCGCCTTCCTTGTAGGCACTCAAGAAAGATTAAGCCCCATGAATAGAGGTCCGACGCTGGGGTTAATTCTTTGCCATGTAAGTGTTCTGGCGAGGTATAAGCATAGGTGCCGACAAACCCTTTGGTAGCGGTAATTCGACTAAGGTCGCTTGCCGCTTCGCCAAATAATGTCGATATGCCAAAGTCCAAAAGTTTTACATGAAAACCCCTGTGGGAAGGGGAAATCATGATGTTGTCAGGTTTTAAATCGCGGTGTAGCACACCATGATCGTGGGCGCAGGCTAGTGCATCGAGAACCTGCAGCATTAAATCTTTTGCTTGTGCGGGTGTAAGGCGATTGTTCTCGGACGGTAAATTATGGAGGGTGTGTCCCGGTACAAATTCGAACACG
This sequence comes from Marinagarivorans sp., assembly GCF_982758155.1. Lineage (NCBI taxonomy): Bacteria > Pseudomonadati > Pseudomonadota > Gammaproteobacteria > Cellvibrionales > Cellvibrionaceae > Marinagarivorans > Marinagarivorans sp. The sequence goes on from NZ_CEXWTU010000026.1 coordinate 6,421, forward strand.
GTAAACATCCCTTCATCTTGCTCATGGCCTGAGTCAATCAGCCGTACAATGTTGGGATGGCTAAATTTTGCACATAAGCGCATTTCGCGACGAAAGCGCTCAATAACACTTTGGCTTTCCGCTTCGTTACCCGGTTTCATCACTTTAATTGCGACATCTTGGCCTGTACTAAGCTGCGTTGCTTTGTATACCGAGCCAAAACCACCTTGCCCTAGCAGGGAGTTTATTTTGTATTTTGCGGCAAATTCGGGTGATGCAAAAAGCGAATCTGAAAAAGAATGATTACCTGCCACTAGAACTCCTATCGGGACTGTATTGTTAGCCGTTAACTTAATTGAGCGTCAAGCCGTTACTTCTTTATGGCTGTCATTGTTCAGCTTATGGTTCCGCGTGACTTGCGCACGCTATCAAACCATAAAATTTCGATCAAACAGATTTTTTATTGTCATTATAAATCTGTCAGCCGGCCATCATAAAGTGGTGGCGCCAATATTTGTTAGGGTATTTCAAACGCGCGTTTCAGTTAAGGCGCGCAATACGTTAACAAAAGTTGGCGGTTACTATAACCAGTGCAATAAATGGCATCAATAAGATAGGGGCAAGTTTAAGCACGTGTAGTGCGAAAAATTTAAGTTATAGGTGTATAAACTTAAGCTTGCTTGACGTTAACATCCTTATTTAGGGTTTCAGTACAACTGCAGTAAATAAGTTGTTTAAATATTGTGCAGGTGCTGATGCGAAATCCTTGCTGCGGTGTTTATTCTAGAGGGCCTCGGTGAAAATACTATTACACAGTATTACGCCCCAAGACGGCATAACGCATTCATTGTTTCGCTTTCGGTTCACCAATGTGGTGCGGCCTATATTTTTATTGGTTAATCAGCCGTTGTTTAATAAATTTACTCCTTAAACAACGGAAGTTGCGCTGCGGTAATATCTTCAAAATGCAGACCGATAAATTGCAAAACACTATCTGCAACAGGCTTTAGTTGACGTTCAACATATTCGTTGTAAGCAATGGTGCCTTGAAACTGCAGCTCGGCAGCATCCTCGTCGACGGGCTCTGGGCCGGTAGTGGTTAATAGGTAACTTATCCAGTCACCGCGCTGCTTGTGTATGCCTTGCGCACTAAGGCGCTTCGCTGCTTGAACATGCGGCGGAATATTTTTTTGGTAGTCCTCTATATTTCGGCGTAGGCGTTTGCGATAAATGAGATCGTGATTGCGTTCACCTGCGAGAACGGCAAGGGTCGTTGTGCGGATAAAATCTTCAACATGAGCATCTTCAAAAACAAGTTGATAAAGTGTTTCTTGGAATTTTTTTGCTAGAGGAGTCCAGTCTGTTCTAACGCTTTCTAGGCCTTTAAATATAAGCTGTTCTTTACCATTTTTACGGATAATACCTGCATATCGTTTTTTACTGCCCAGCGTAGAGTTTCGGATCGTTGGCATCAGAAACTTCAAATAATGGGTTTCAAATTCGACCTCAAGGGCACTGTCGATATTATATTGATCAAGCAGCTGTTGCTGCCAATTTTGATTAAGTTGCGTTGCGAGATTATTACCGATAATTTGAGATTCTACTTCGCTTTTTTCGTTGCCAATCCATACAAAAACAGAATCAGTATCGCCATATATCACCTGATAGCCTAGCGCTTCAATCCACTCCTGAGTTTGTTGAATGATTTGGTGGCCACGCAAGGTAATCGAGCTGCACACCCTCGGATCGAAAAATCGGCAACCGGTAGAGCCGAGTACGCCATAAAACGAATTCATAATTATTTTAATGGCTTGGGATAGCGGCTGATCATTGTGTTTTTTTGCATTGTCGCGGGCTTGCCATAGATCCTTAATAATACGAGGTAGTAGGTGTTCGCTCTTAGAAAAAAAAGCATCATTAAAACCAGGTACTAACTCCTCTTTGGGCGGCACTGAATGCTGGGCATACCAATAACTGTAGGGGTCGATAAAAAAAGTGCGAATAATACTGGGATATAGGCTTTTAAAATCTAAGACTAAAACATTCTGGTAAATGCCGGGCATAGAGTTTAGTACATAGCCGCCTGGGCTAATAATCGTCGACTGAAGCTCGCCTAAATTAGGAGCAATGTAACCCTTGCGATGAAGTTGCGGAAGGTAGGCAAATTCAAAGGATGCTACCGATCCACCCATTTTATCCATGGCTAGCCCAGTTAATTGGCTGCGTGCAATGGCGAATTCCAACAGTTTTGTTTCTACAAATATAGACCACACCAGTTTACAGTCGTGTAGGTTATAGGCTGCGAGGTCTTTAGGGTTATGAATATAGAGCTGGGTTATTTCATCACCACGGTGTTGCGATTGAATTAATTTTTTATCATCAACAACAATTTTAGCAACATCGTTCAGTTTGAAGCTGGGGAAGTTATAGGTTGCTGATTTGAGTATCTCGATACCGTCAAGTACCACTCGGCCGGGCACTGTTAGGTAAAAGCGCCTATTGTCTTTATCTTCGCGCCATTTTAAAGGTTTATGCCCACGACTTATGGCCAGTGGTATTTTGTGTTTTTGGCATAAGTCATCAAGCACTTTTAAGTCGAACTGTACGACATTCCAGCCCATTAAAATATCGGGGTCGTATTCTTGTAACCACTGGAAAAAACGGAGTAAGCAATCTTTTTCAGTGAGGCATACCGTGATAGGAGCAGACGATTGATCGCTGGGTTGAGCAATTGCAGTAGTGGTTTCTTCGGGCCAATCGGGATGTTGCACAATAAAAACAATATTGATATCGGGGTTGTAGGCCGCTATAGAATAAAGAGTATTGGCATCCATGGTAGTTTCGATATCAATGGATAAGCTACGAAATTGTGGTTGATACTCACAGGGGCTTAAACGAGGATTTTTGCACAATTGATAATCTGCACAACGATCAAAATCTCCCTCAATACTTAAGCCTCCGGTAATAAAACGCTCCATCAAAAAGCGTTCTGGTGGCCGTATATCGGCTTCCCAAACGGGGATGCGATATTTTTGTAATCGACTTTCAGCATCGCGTGCAGCGCGATAACTCTGGAAGTAGAGTGGGCAAGTGCGCTCATTCAGGTAATTTTTAAAGTATTTGTTGCCCGCGCGGTATTGGCGCCGGAGATGCTGAGCCACTGCGGGTAGATCATCTACGCGAACAAAAATTACAGCTTCTTGTTGTTCAATCTCGATACAAATCGGGCCGCTATCACTCAAGCACCAAAACTCTAGCGTGATGCCATTAGGGGTGTCGTGCCATTGTTTTGTGAGAAGGAATGCGTTGATCAAGAGGGCGTGCTCTAGTAAGGAGGTCGCCATCTTAGCATCAGATGGGGCAATATTATTGGCCCCAAGGCATCATCAATGCAGATTTATCGTAAAAGGGTGTAATGAGGAGAATGCTGGTTATCAAAACAGTTTTTGTTGCTATAAAAGTAACATCGAAAAGGGAGAGGCCGAAGCTCATCAGTAATGTAAAGCCCACCCACTATTAAGGTGGGCTTTTCATATATTCAGCGCGGTAAGGTGAACATCAATTGTGGTATTGCAACAATGCCTGGGCCGCCGTTAAAAGGGGCCACTAAGGTTTGCTCGGCCACAGTGCCGTAAACGCGGCCCTCGGGGTGTAATACCAAGTGCAAATTAAGGGGTTGGTATTGCTCGTTTTTCGACCATGTTTGCGGGCAAAACCCCATATCCCGTGAGCCTGAAATTCGACCATAGCGATCGGCCACAAATACATTGGCAGATGCGCCGCCAAAGGCAAGGTCGGGTTGGAAGCCGCCTGTGCCTAGTGGGGGTGGCGGATTGACCTGATCAAAATAAAATAACCAGAGTGTATAGAGTCCGCCAGGTACTAAATTGGAGGCCCTAATGTGGTAGCTGTTGTCATTCGGTTTGCAGCTAAAGGTCATATTTCCCTTGGCAGCGAGCCAATCGTCTACGGTATAACCAAAAGACTGCGAGCCATTACTGGCTTCATGCCATTGCGCATTGTGAACGGAGGGTAAAGGCTTCTCCTGTCCGTCGCTGGTAAAAATTTGAGGGAAATCACTTAATCGAATGTTCTGATTTTTAGGGAATTCGGAGGTGACTTCACTATTAAAAATGAATTGATAAATGGCGGGGTCGGCATAAGTGCAAAGTTCCGATGTGGTATCGGTATTTGCCGTAATTGGACTTGCGTGTTCTTCCCCGCATACGCCATTAAGGCTGAAGCTTAGCGGTCCGACGATAGGAAGATTTTTAACCGGTTCTCCCATGCGCTGGTTCCAGCCTGTTACCGCTTCACCCTTCACCCTTTTTTGTGAGTATTGCCCATCGCGGTGAGTGCCGGCAAAGCTGCTGCTAGCATTTAAGGTGGCCAGTAGGCCTAGCGCGCAAAGTAAATAACGATGTTTCATGGATTACTCCTAGGGGGCGAGGGAATAATAGTTTATCCAATTAGGCGAAGAGATCGGCATTCTTATCAAGGCGCTGAAAGGGGCGCATGCCGAGGCCTGTAACGCTTTGAGCAACGAAGGTAAGGATGTCGACATCAAGCATTAGTGGATGAAATATTGCTTCCTCGTCCCTAAATTAAATGCCAAAAAAAGGGGCATCACACAGTGATTGCCCCTTAGGGGTGAGCATGAAATAACTTCCCGTTTTTGAATTCCCGGGTGCACGCTGCCTTCGTTAAAAATATTTGTAATAGCCGGCTGTTACAAATATTTTCGACTCGTCAAGCAAGCACCCACAAACCCAAACTCCAGCAACTTATTCCGTGCGCGCCCCTTATTCAAATTAACGAGCGCGACCTTTAATGTGGCGCTTCACAAAGCGGAAAGCTTTATTCCCAACGCGCTCACCAATGCTAAAACCGGCAGTGACAGAGTCTGGAAAATGAACACCAGCATCAAGACGGCTTTGACCACACTTCTCTTTTAGTTCTGACCAGGTAGCGAAGTGAAGATCGGTGTCCTGCTGTGGTGTAAAACCTTTTTCGTAAGTCGAGCCGCCTTTTGGAATTGAAACGGTCCAATCAAGTGAATCTTCACGGAAGAACTTACGCAAAACATTAGTATGCGCCGCACAAAATGCAGCAGAGCCCGATGGGTATTCTGGGTGATCGGCAACGGGTAAATAGCTTGTCCACTGATTGGCGGGGATGTTATCTACAGTACCTTTTCCTGGTCCGCCCCAGCCTGTAACTTCTTGGTCACCATAGAGGTATGCGATGGCAGTCCAAGGGCGAACGGCATCAAATTTAGTTTTTTGATGCCAAATTGCAATTGATGTATCAAAGGCAGAAAGGTTGGCAAGAAACTCCATTTGAATAGTTTCGATAAAGCCGAGACCTTTTGATTTAGCCGCAAATTGACCTGAAAAACCCAAGCTACGTAATTTGTAATCAAATAACTCTGAAAGTAATTTCTTTTCGTCGGTAAGGTTCGCAGAGGTTTCCAAAACAAAATCGGCTTGCTCTTTATAAGCCGCCGCATGTCTTGGGTTGCTACGCCATGGGCGAGGAACATTAAATCGTTGTGCGTTTTTATAGGAGTATGGCGTTACATATTCCATTTGTGGCGTTACATATTGCTGTACCGAAAACTTACCTAGGCCATTCGTGCCACTGGCTGGTTGCCAGCGAGATGGATCGAGTACTTCATAGAATGAATTGAAGGGGATATAGCCCGTATAGTCCTTATAAGGTTGGCGATTAAAGTTAATGCCGCCCTCGTCGCCAAGCTGGTTCATACCATCGTTTAAGCGTGCATTAACGACACCCATACCTGCAATGTTACCAATGCCAATCGGGCTTTCAGGGTCCATGCTGTCGTCGGTTGGGTCTAGGCCTACATTCGTTAACATGGCGTCCCATTGCGCTTGGCGATGCGGTGCCAAACTGCTAACAACACGGTATGTCGCATAAAGTAATGCCGTATTTTTTTCGCGATTACCTTCTTCGGTTTGGCGCTCGGGCATGCGGGAGTAAATGCCCACTTGTGTGGGGTGGTAGGGCGCTACGGCATCAAACCATGAATTGGAAATCATTACGGTGTGGCGTAACACTAATGTCGCATCAGAGCCGCTAGGCGAAACATCCTGAGACAGTAGTTGAAATACATTTGGGACTACAACTTCTAAGGGGGCATAGCCGGTGTCAATGTCAAAGGCAAAAACATTGTGTGTGGCGAATGTTGCTGCAACGGCAATACACGTTATATGTGCTTGTCGTTTAAAGCGGCTTAGGCATTTCATAATACTGTTCCTAGATTAAATGAATGTCAGTGACCAAAATGAGAATGCTCGGGTTGCACGCATTAATATTTTTTATTGTGAATATTAAAGTTGCTGGCTTTCTCATGGGGTCGGATTATAGAAAAATAAAACGAACAATAGTCTTTATATAAGCAGAACCTTTTGAGAATGTGTGTACCAAAAACGCTGCGGTCGGGTGTTTAACGTGCAAACTGATTGCGCAGCGTGCGTGTAATGGCGTTAGTGAATACATTGCGAAATAAGGGGCTAGACAACCCGATCGTTTTCACTTCAGAATTAACACCGGGTATTGAAAATACAATGACAGCAAGGATGACTATGGGTATGTGGCCTACAAGTTCATGCGGCCCTAATATCCCTCCGGACAAGGAGAAGAAAAACAGTATTCCGAAAGTCGAAAGTCGGCTCGATATATTACAGATTAATAATATTCCAAAGCATAGCTCCGCGAGCCCAGCAGCTAAAATGAAGTGCAAGTTAGTGAAGCTAGGTAATAAATTTGACATGAAGTTAATGTAGGGGTAGTTACTTAGAAAGTTCAATGCTAAGCCTGGATCTATGAGCTTGTCATGTACCGTTAATATTATCAGTTGTACGCCTAATCCTATTCGTATTGCCGAGACTGCAAGTGATGCTTGGGATATTGGTGCTGCGTCTTTTCGACGATTAAGGCGGTATTCTGTAGGCGTTGCACTATTTGACGGGTAGGCATAAATAGCGACACCCAGTGCGAAAATTTCCGGTGCGTAATCTATTGCGTTGGAAAAAGGGTGGTAAATAAATAAGCTTATAGAAAATGTAATTAAGCCTATTGCAAATAGTCTCGTATTAACCGCTAACAATATCAGCAGTGCACCTTGTATTAGACGTTCTAGTGACGTTAGATCTGTGGCAGTGAAGTTAGGTGCTACAAAGTTGTCTTGAATAATATTACCGAGTAAAAATGTCGCAGCGGATAAGCGTAGGAGTGCGGGAATTGCTTTACTTGGCATTAATGGTTTGTATAGCGTGAGCGCGATATTGTTCGATACCTTCGCTCTATTGAAGGCCATCAGTGCAAAAGTTAAAAAGATCAGTGTGCCAAAAATCAGCGCTGCATTAATCCCGTCCCATTGAAAGTAGACGTCTTTAAATTGGTCCTCTGTTTCAACAAACCATTTTACATGAGCCCATGCTGAGGTTGGTGCAAAAAAAATGGGTAATATTACCCAAAATCTTAATGAGTATTTGTGGAATAATCTACGGGCGAAATGTTCTAGTTCCATGGTTGTGTCCTCCTGTGGGGATTTGTGAGTTTATGTTTAAGAGGCTGGAAATTTGTAGCGTTATCAGTAATTGATCGTTGTATGTTTGGTATCAAAGTTCCAGTGGCTGAGCGAAGATATAATAGGCTTGAGAGCGGTGGGGGCAATAATAAAAAATGGTACATAGAGTAACGGCGAATTTTTTTAATAATAATCAGTCGGTTTGAGGCGTCGTTGTGAGGAGTTGTTGCGAGTTGGTTTTTGAGTGGTTATTGCGCCGCAATGATAAGTCTCGCGTCATTAAGAGGGCGTGTTGTACAAATACAAAATATGTTGTTGATAGTTGTTGTAATTAAATATTAGTATTTTAATGATTTCAAAGTAGATTTTTTATTCAGAATGTAAGTTTAAATTCGTAACACTTAATGATGTGTTGCGAGCACATATTGAGAATTTTAGGGGGAGCAATGGAAACGACGGTAGGTGAATTGTTGGTATCAACATGTGATGGCGTGGAAGAGATTTCGGATGCTGAGTATGGTGAATCGTTAATGGAAATTCTAAGGGAGAATTTATTTGATGTGCCTGCCGTTTGCGGGGGTGCTGGTACCTGCGGGACTTGTCATGTGCGTATTGCAGGGAGCTGGGTGGAGGTTCTTGAGAAACCCGATGATTATGAAATTGCCACACTCAAGAGAAGAAAAGGTTATGTGGAAGGGCGTTCTCGTTTGGCGTGTCAGATTCCATTTTCAGAAGAGTTGAGGGGGATGGAGTTTGAATTGGTCGGGAGGTAGGCGTATCGAGTAGGAGCGCATTCACGTGCTCAGTGGTCTGGAGGGGAGGTTGTGCCAGGGGTGTAACAATGTTGGCGCATTAACGTTGGCGAGGGGGGGAGTGAAATGGGCAGCAGTATTAATCTTAATGGCATTTATATTTTTTATTGGGTTGCGAAGCTAAAGAGTATCACCGCGGCGAGTCGACAGCTGAATAGTAGTAAGCAGACTTTTAGCCGAAAATTGGCAGAGCTTGAAGAGGCTTTAGAGGTTACGTTGATTGTTAGAAATACCCGCTGTTTTCAATTGACGCCAGCAGGACATGAGTATTATCGATTAGCCGCCCAAATTATTAATTTAATCGATACTGCGAATACTCAGGTGCAGCAATACAAAACAGGCTTGGACGGTACGATAAAGTTATGTATACCGCCAGAGCTTAATTCAGCGGCCACTAGTCGGGTGATTAAGCAATTTATGGATGTGCATCCCGATGTCAGTATTGAAGTGACGGTCTCAGATAAGAATCAGTTTTCTGTTGATGACGGCTATGATTTATTAGTTCGAATTGGCGATATGGAAGATTGTCGTTTGATTTCTCGAAATATCGGAGCCATCGAGTATGGCTGCATAGCCTCTGCCGATTATATCGAAAAGCGTTTTGTTCGAAGCGGTGCGCCGGAATTTATCAAACCTGCTCTTATTTCAATACGGGGGGAGTTAGATCGCAAGTTGGGCCGAGATGGGGAGCGAGGCGGTGTGATAGCCGTGAGTGATGTTATGCTCGCCAAGAACTCAATTTTGGCTGGGCTGGGGGTTGCAAGGTTACCGCTGCATCTTTGTTCTGAGGAGTTGGGATTGGGGAGCTTACAGCTTTTACAGGTAGAGGCTGACGAGCAGATTCCCATAAATTTAGTTTTTATGCGTGATCGGTATATGCCTGAGTATATTCGAAAATTTGTCGATTATTTGGTGGCTTTATCGGAGGCGAATCAGCTTTGGGTCTCATCCGGATTATTTCCAACTTTTTTACCCCTAGGAGTGCCTGCTGTAGTTAGCGCATAAGCAGGGCGTCACTTATGTATATTGATCACTGTTCTGGTCGCCACAGCGCTCTTGAAGTGCTCGCTAGCTATTTTTTTGTGGCGACCATCGTTAAGAAATTTTATTAAGGATCCTTCGTCTTTAAACTTCCAAATAGAAATGCAGTCCGCATAGTTTGATGTGTCTACGGCATTGCTCAAGCTATGCTCGTGATCCCTTAAGATCGAACAATGCATTGTCATTTCTACCTCCTCCCTAAATAGCTGTGAAAGATTCTCTATTCCTTTAAAAAATTGACTAATCACGTCTTTGCTTGCGTCATGCTTGAATGTGACGGAGATTATGCGTTCTATTGCCATAATGATTACCTAAAAAATTACCTAAAAAAATACACGAAAAATTTTGATCCTAATAAGCATTGTAAGATGAATTTATTAGAGCTGTGATGATTCTCAATGATTAATTTTTAGGGACACAGTATCAATTATATTTTGGTTGGTTGTCCAAATTGTTTTGTGGCAATCTTCTTCTGCCGATTGAGAGGGGGTTAACTCTTCTTTTAATTTAATGAGTGGTGCAGAAGATGTTAGCTGAAGCTGTTGTGGACCGAAGCCGAATAAAGAAAAGTATGGGGCGTGATTCTAGCGCTACAACTTTTAATCATGCTTTAAGTTTCTTATTGGAATCTAGGCGTTCGATAAAGTTATTTGATCGTGATGTGGTAATGTCGAATGAAGATCTAGCCGATATTGTATCTGCAGCTTCTTACGCGCCATCCGCATTTAATATACAGCCATGGCGCGTAATACAAATCAATTCAGACACTGTGCGTACTAAATTGTCAGATTTGGCTTGGCGTCAGCCTCAAATATCAACGGCGTCTAGATTGCTGTTAGTTGCTTACGATAATTATGCTTGGGATCGTACTTCGGCATATCAACAATTTTCAGATAATGAACTTCGCAATAAAGTCTATTCCTCGGTTTCTTCTGTGTATAAAAATAACGCTAAGTTAGCGCGCGATGAAGCTATTCGCGCAAGCTCCTTGTATGCAATGAATATTCTGTTGGCCGCAGAGGCTAAGGGCTATCAAAGTTGTGCCTTAACGGGGTTTGATTTCGGTGGAGTTACAGAGCTTATTAATATGCCTGCGGACTGGGAGTGCTGCATGTTGATTGCTTTAGGTAAAGCGTCGGATGATAACGTTTTACGAGAGCAGCATCGACAAGAAAAAGAGCGGTATGTCGTGACGGATGTTGATTTGCTTCGGGGGCAGTCTTCTATAGACAAGTCACGTATTAATGGGGAGCTTTTCTAATGGAACAGAATTTTATTAAAGTTAGTGTTACTAATGAAGTGGCGATATTAGAGTTGGATGATCCATCAGCTAATACACTGACATTTCATTTGCTTGAAGAGTTGGAAGCCCGTTTTTTACTGCTGGAGAGTGATCCTGTAATCAAGGGGGTTGTGCTAACGGGCAGTGGTAATAAGTTTTTTTCCGGTGGCGTTAATATTGGGATGTTACTGACTGCGGGAGAAAAACATAATTCTCATTTTATTTTATACGCAGCAGAAGTTTTAGAGTATATCGAGAGTTCGCCGTTACCTGTTGTAGCATTAATTAATGGAAATATTACCGGTGGTGGATTGGAGCTTGCTTTAATCTCTGATTATCGTATAGCGGTTAACGGCGATTACAATATCGGTTTCCCCGAAGTTAGGTTGGGTGTTATTCCTGGTATGGGGGGAACCCAGCGACTCTCACGTTTAGTGGGGGCGCAGCAAGCATTGGAGATGATCACCCAGGGCGTTTTTGTTGGGCCTGATGCCGCTCTTGATATTGGTTTAGTCGATAAGGTGATTGGCGCCGAAAGCTTTAAAGAGCAAGCAATAACTTTAGCCATTAAATATATCGAAAACAATACAGCCACAACAAAGAATGATCTACGTTACAAGGAAAACTGGAATCCTCTTGAGTCTGTGATAGAGGGCGAGAGTTCTATATTGCAATACAGTGAAGGTGACGGAGTAGCGACTATAAAATTTGATTCCGTATCACCTGAAGTGGCACCGGAACAAATTCTTTCGCAACTTAATCGAGCGCTTCTTCTAGCGCGAGGGGATGACGCTGTTTATGTTTTGCATCTCAATATTCCAAATAATTTTTTTAGTGCATCATGGCGCGACCTAAGTTTTACCCAGCGACGTTTCTTTGATGCGGTTATGGCCAGAATTGAAGGCTATCCACGCTTGGTTGTTTTAAGTTTTTCTCAAGCGCTGGGTGATTTGGAGGGGCGTATAGCGCTATCGTGCGATTACCGTATCTATGACGGAGAATCTATCGAGAGTGAGCAATCATTTGTTTTCGAAGACAAACATCAGTTACGTTATAAGCGCTTATTGCCAAGCAAATTAGACGGCGCTGTAACTATTTCGAGTTATATCCAAAGTGGTCTATTTTTAATTAAGCCCTCCATTGCCAGTTGGTTGTCACGTTTTGTTCCCCCTTCAGGGGCTGCGCAAGCCATTGGTTATGCGAAGCTGGCTATAGCGCAAGGGTTCGATAAGCCATTAGCGGCGTCGTTGTTGCTTGAAAGGCATCTTCAAGAACAGTTATTTTCAGCCGTTGACTCTCAAGAAGGTATGACGGCATATCTTGAAAAACGACCAGCAAATTTTAAGGGCAATTAATAATGGCTTCCCTCAATGTAAAGAATCACCTTATCTCAAAAAAATATCACAAAGAAATAGAAGCTTGGCAGCAAAGAAATTTTCCTGATATCGAGCTGTTGACACGCTATTGGAAAAAGCATTTTCCAGAGCAGGATGAGTGGGTGTTATGTGCAAAAACATCAGATATCAGAACGGATGTGATTACTCAAGGTAAATACATTAATCACAAAAAATTTGAAAAAGCATCAGAAATGAAAGGCAGCATGCTGTATCAAGCGCTGCGCATTGTTAAAGCTCAATGTTCTACCGAGTTAGGTTCTATTCAGCAGCATGTTGAGACTGTCGATGAGTCGACAACCGATTATGCGAAATTTAGCATTTTGAGGATCATGGCTGAAGAGTTACGGCATGCCTATCAAATGTTTTGGGTTTTATCTCACGATGAATCTTGGGCATCTACTGGTGATAAAAAAATTGCCGATAATTTGATGGACGAATTACTCAGCATGAATACTGGATCGCATGTGCTTGATGCTTTCAATATCGAATTTACGGACGCGCTTGATAACATTGTATTCGCTTGTTTCATTGATCGTGTTGGAAAATTTCAGTTAAGTATGCAAGAAGAGTTTTCGTATAAACCCATGTCGGCCAGTATGCGGCCTATGCTCGTCGAGGAGGCTTTTCACCTGCAGACGGGTTGGGAAGTGTTGCGTGAAATATGTATTGCCTCGGTAACAACCGGAGGGCGATCACTGGATGAAGTCCAGCGCAGTATTAATTTGTGGTACCCCAGGGCGCTCGAAATGTTTGGTAGTGTCGAAGGCGGTGAGTCGAATCTACAGTTTAGCTTTAAATCGATGTCAAATGCTGATGCGTTAGCGGGTTACGTTAAAGAGGTTGACGCCTTAATGTTTACTTTGAATGCCGCAATTGTTTCTGCAAGAGAGCCCGGCTTGGCTCGAAAAGAAATCATGCGTCGGGTCAAAGAAAGTCAGCCGCTTTATTTGCCATCGCCTAATTTTTTAAGGATGCGTGCGGATAACGAAGTGGCAGGTAAATTATTTGATGTTTCGGGTAAAGCATTGGTAAAAGAAAATTATAGTGAATACCTTATGAATGTATTGCCAGTTAAATTTTTAAATACAGACTTTGGTAAGAAATATACGAATAACCTGCTGCTAGCAAGTTAAAAAAAGTAATGATGGGGAGTGCATAATGTTTGATGTTGCAGTGATTGGTTCAGGTATGGGTGGTAGCGTTAGTGCGGCGATGTTGGCTAAGCAGGGGTGGAGAGTCTTATTGATAGAGCGTGGTAAACATCCTCGTTTTGTTATTGGTGAGTCTACCACGCCGTTAGTCAGTAAAAAGCTTCGTTATCTTGGGCGTGAATTTTCTATTCCTGAATTTGAACAAATGGCGACCTACGATGCCATTAAAGAGAATGATTTACCTTTCACTTGTGCACCTAAAGAATTATTCCATTACTTCTGGCAAGAAAAAGGACAGAAAACTGCACAGTTAGGCGATTCTATTCGAGAAATTATTGTGCAAACCCCAGAGGTCGATACGCAGTTAGTCCGAGGTGAAAGTGATGCTTACCTCGTCGATGTTGCAAAGAATTATGGCGTAGATTTTCGCGATATGACAATGGTGAATGACATTCACTTCTACGATGATAAGGTAACCATTGATTGCGAATCAGAAGCACTGGGTATTTATTCCGTCGATGTACGCTTTGTGATTGATGGTACTGGATTTAAATCACTTATCTCTCAGAAGCTCAATTTAGCGTGCAAGCCTGATGAGTATGATATCCCTTTGCGTAGTCGTTCCATTTTTAGCCATTTTTTGGATGTGGGTGATTTTGAAGAAATTTCGCAAGCATCTGAGGCGTTTAAAGAGCGCTCACCTGCCGATCGATCGCGTGCAACACAGCATCACTGCTTTGATGGCGGCTGGCTGTGGGTTATCCCTTTTCATAACGGTACTACAAGTATTGGCTTAAATTTAGATATTGATAAGTTTCCTGAAAATGACAAAGATGCAGATCAGGAGTTCTGGGAGATAGTCCAGCAGTATCCCATTATTCATAAAATGTTAGAAGGTCGAAAAACTAAGTTCCCACTCATTAAAACCGGTCGTATTCAATTTCGTCAGAAATCGGCTGCTGGAGACCGTTGGGCGATGTTGCCTGGGGCTGCAGCAGGAGGCGATGCGTGGTTTAGTACCGGGCTTGCTTTTACATTGATGTGTGCTCATCGCATTGTTGATATTCTCGATAAACAACTATTACCTGCGAATACATTTTCTAAAAGTTCATTCATTGCATATGAAGACAATCTTTTTCATGAGTGGAAAAGTATGTGCACTATGGTCGATGGGATTTATAAAAGCTTTAAGCACTTTGAAGTATTTAAGCACTACTGCTTTTTTTGTTTTATGGGGGCTGAGACATTTATCAAAAATAATGGTGTCGCAAAACCGCATGACAATGATTGTTTGTTGTTGAATTGCGGTGACCCGCAGTTTATGGCCAATTTCAATGAATTCTATAATTTTGTGTTAGAGGTGCAAGAGCAAGACTCCCTGACGGATATTCAAATTGCGTACATGCGTGATTTTATTCAAAACAGAATGAAGCCCTACAATTTACGTGATTACGGTAACCCCGCGCATGGTGGTGTGCATAAGCGCATGGTTATGGGTATGAAAAAACCTAAGGTAGAGACTCCTGAGAGCATGGTTTCTGAAGCTGCTGCTGTTTGATTTGACAATTCAACGAGTTCTGCTGATTTTTATTGATGTGATCACTGATGCTCCCTAACGCAAGATTGGAATTATGAACGAGCACGTACTGGAAACTGACTTCTGTGAAGCGCTTGTGTTGGGTGGCGGGATTGCAGGTTGTTGGACTGCACTCAAGCTGGCTAGCGCGGGTGTCTCAACGACCCTTGTGTATTACGGTAAAAGTGATCGCGGGGGGCGTTTGGGTTCAACGGGGATTTCTGTAGGGGCTGTAAGTACCGCACCAATAGAAAGGCCCGACTATGCGCAGTGGCTGGCTGAATTAGGGCGTGGGCAGGTGCAATCTTCCGTTGTGGAAATCACTGAAAAATACTTAGCAGAAGAGCTTGAGGCTTTAAAGGAGTTTGATCCTTTAAAGCAAATCGCTTTGGGATTTGCTTTGCATTCTGGGTCTGGTAAAAAACTGTTAGAAACTTTATTAGTTGAGTTAAAGTCGCTGGGCGTTTGTATTATTGATGATGCTTGGGTAGTTTCAATATTGGCTGATACTCAGCAGTGCACGGGTATTCAATATTGGCAGAATGATCGAATGCTGGGGTTGCAGGCGGGCTCTATTGTTATTGCATCGGGTGGTTATTCGGGCCTATTTCATGGCGCGGTTAAGACTGGCACCTACGGCTCTATGCACGGGCGTTTTTTACAGGCTGGGGGCAAGCTTAGCAATCTGGAGTTTGTCTTTAAGCATGGGTATGGGCAGCCTGACTTAGGTAAATTGACGCCAACTGAAGAGTTACCGGGCGTTGAAATTTACGATGAACACGGCGTGCATGTTGAGTGGCTTGAGGTAGAACTGTTTGAGGGGCGGGGTACGCATAACCATTTTCGTGCTTTTATGACTTGGCGCAAAAGTAAAGATACTCATTATTTTGTCGATTTCAGATTCACAGAATTACACCGATTTATAAAACAGCAATTAGAAACACTTCAAGATTTAGAGGCCCTAGGTTCGGATACTGAGTATCAGGAGTGCCTAGTGTCGAGCACTGCGACTTTGTTGGATAAATTGTCTTGTGAGCATAAGATCTTAGGAGATAAGATTCTATTCGCGTTGTTTTCCGGGAAGGCTAAATATGATGTGGAAATGTTTAGCCAGTTAAAAATACTGTTTTCAGACGTTTACCCTTTAGATAAGCATCGTATTCGTCAAATATCCTATTTTTCTATGGGTGGTGTTATGCATCATCAATTCAAAACCAATTTACACAATGTGTTTGTAGCTGGCGAAGCCATGCATGATTACGGTGCTCATCGTGTTGGCGGTTTACCTTGGGCTTTATATTTGTGCTCTGCAAGATTTATCGCCGAAAATATTGTCACATTGAAAAATAAGCATAAGTTACTTAAAAACGATATTGCAATTATTGAGGGTGTGTCAGTCTTCGATAAAGAGAAGTTATCTGATTTACAAGTTCGTTTATTCGAGAGCCTGGAGTGTGGTGAGGATACGCAAGGTCTCATCAATTTTTGTCAATGGATACGTGATGCAAGACGATTACTTCAGGCGAATGGCGAGGTTAGTAATGATTATTACGCCTATTTAATGTTGGCAGAAGCCATTACGGTTTCAGGGTTAGCAAGGCGAGAGAGTCGAGGGTGCTTTTTTCGTAAAGATTTCAGTCATGAAAATAATCAATTTGATCGCTATCGTACGGTGGCTGCCTATGATGAAAAAAATGACGAAGTGTGCGCTTATCTTATTGATAAAACCTATATTTACGACCTTGTATTCAATGGTAAAACAGGTGTGGAAGGTATGGATTCTCGTTCGATTCAACTTAATGCGGTTCACTATTTGTTAAAAAAACACCTTAGTGGTGAGACTGCAGAAAAAGCCGCTATTATTTTTGAAGGCTCCAGCTTAAGTTATACACAGCTTAATGCGCGGACAGAGCAATATGCGCACTTCTTGTTCAGTAATGGCTTAGCTGCTGGTGACCGAATAGTGTTGCTCTTGAATGATTCACCTGATTGGATTGCAATGTTTCTGGCGGCACTTCAAGTCAACGTTATTGTGGTTCCGGTTAATACGTTCTGTAAAGAAGATGATTTACGTTATTATTTACAAGATTCTGGCGCTAAGCTACTCGTCTCTGAAGACTCATTATTGGCTAATTTTGATCTGAAGTGTACGTTGCTAGACTTAGATGTGCGGGTAATTAATCTCACTGGAATTGATATTAACGATAGCCCTCGGTTTAGTAGCTGTACCGCGGTTAATGAAGATACCCCTGCCTTTATGTTGTATACCTCAGGTTCCACAGGAAACCCTAAAGGTGTTTTGCATAGCCACGCGAGCTTAGAATATACCGCACTTAATTTTGCGCAACCTGCGCTGGGTATTACTGAGAATGATTGTATATTTTCATCGTCGAGGTTATTTTTTGCTTACGGTTTAGGCAATAGTTTAACTTTCCCTCTCTATTTTGGTGCAACGATTGTATTAACTCGAGAGAAAGTGAATCCAGATGAAACGTTCGATTTTATTGAAAAAAATAATATTTCTGTCTATTTTTCTATTCCTGCGCTGTATGCCTTAGCGTTAGTGAGCGTTGATAAAAAACGAGTGCCAAAATCGCTTAGAGTGAGCGTGAGTGCTGGCGAACCTATGCCTGCGTCGGTAGGGCATGCTTGGAGTGAATTAACGCAAACCCAAATGGTCGACGGCATTGGCAGTACGGAAGCATTGCATATTTTCTGTTGTAGTTATTTTAACCCTGATGGGGGCTACGTCGCGGGTAAGGCAATTGGGCAATATGATGTTTCATTATTTGATGATAGTAATTTTGAAATAGAAAGTGATCAGGTTTTGGGTAACTTGGCTGTTCGTGGAGGTTCTGTTGGTTTGCAATATTGGAATGATACACAGCACGGGCTAAAGCTACGTCATAACGGTTATTTATTCACGGGTGATGTCTATCGTTATGATTTGGACCATAGTTTGGTTTATGTCGGCCGCAAAGGCGATACTTATAAATCGTCTGGGTTGTGGGTGTCTGCCTTTGATGTTGAATCGGTGATCCGTGAAATACAATTTGTTGAGGACGTTGCTGTTGTTGCGTATTTAGATGCTAATGGTAAACAGCAAGCAAAAGCAATGTTGGTTATGGCCAGGAGTGAGCATAAATTAGACGCTAATGGCACTTCGGCGCAGGTTTACCGTTACTTAAGTGAGCGCATGTCTCGATATAAATTACCCACAAGTATTTGCATTGTTGATGCTTTGTCTCGTACAGCAACGGGGAAAATTGCTAAGCATCAATTACGCGCACAGTTAAGTGAAAATAGTTATGTTGCGTTAGCCGAATACGTACCACATACCTTACCGTCAAAATCACACGAAGTGGTGCAATCATGAATAATCTCGTCGTTAACAAGACAGAAAGCCTACCTGTAAGTGATTGTCGGCCAGAAATTGTTGCCACAAAATTTGGCGACGAGGTGACTCAATTAAAAGTTCCTTTACCCTTTCGTCTTAATCATATTAATTGTTATTTAGTCCAAGGGATTAGGGGGCTTGTTTTAATTGATACCGGTTTAAATACCGACGTGTCTAAATCGGTGTGGCGAGATTTTTTGGAAAGTCAGTATTTAACGCAGCCAATCGTGGCGATTGTGCTAACACATCTGCATCCCGATCATATCGGCATGTCGCATTGGCTGCAGAATGAATTAGATATCCCTGTGTACCTGGCTGCGGCGGATATTGCGATGGTGCGTTCTCTTTGGTGTGCTGATAGTGATAGTTCTAAAAAAGCATTCTCGGCGCACTGGGGGCAATTTGGTTTACCTGTGGATATGTTTAATCAACTGGTTGAGCGGCGTGCAAGTTATAAAGGACTTGTGCACGATTTACCGCGTGAGTTATCGGTTTTAGATGAAGGTATTGTTGATACATTATTGGGTCCGGACTGGTCGATGGTGCGAGTTCCTGGTCATTCAGCTGGGCATGTATGTCTTTACCATTCACCTACTCGAGATATGTTAACGGGCGATCACGTTTTACCGCGTATTACACCGAACATAAGTTTACATGTTGAGGGTTCTAGGAATCCATTGCACGACTACATTCAGTCGCTGTATTTAATCCGTGAATATGATTGCGCTCGTTATTTTCCGGCACACGGAGCGGTTGGTAATGATTTATGTGAGCGAGCTTTAGAGATTATTCAACACCACGATGAAAAGTGTCAGAAAATACTAGCCAATACGGGCAGCGCGGAAACAGTTTTTGAATTTATGCCATTGCTTTTCGATAAGGTGATTCCTGCTCATCAATGGATGTTCGCGTATGGCGAAACGGCAGCACACTTGGTGTATATGGCACAGCAGGGTTTGTTGGCACTTAATGGTGCGCCATGGCGGTTTAACCTACCAGATCGAGCTTTCTCGTTGCGGAACTTGACTGAGGCTTCTTTGAGTTAAGGCGGTTAATCGATAACTTAGCTATTGTATTTGGACGATCATCCAAATAACATGTGTTTCATTATTAACGTGGAGTACATGATATGAGCCGGTTAGTTACAGGTGCCAAGGCACCGAAGTTTCAAGTTCAAGATATTTTTGGTAATACCGTTGATTTAGACGCTCTAAAAGGCAAAAAAGTCATGCTGAGTTTCTATCGCTATGCGGGGTGCCCGTTATGTAATCTACGGGTTCATAGTTTGTTGGAAGAAACTAAAGCGCTGGAAGGTAAGATTGTGATGCTGGCGATATTTCAGTCTTCAAGCGAAGCGATGTTGAAATTTGTGAATAGACAGCAAGCAACATTCCCCTTTATAGCTGACCCGGATATGGCGCTGTATAAGCAGTATGGGGTGGAAACGAGCTGGATGGGTTTGTTGAAGATACTTGCGGCAATTCACAAGCCGATTATTGCAATGGGTAAAGGCTTTCTACCCGGTTGGATCGATGGTCCGATCAATCGATTGCCCGCTGACTTTCTAATTGATGAAAATGGTGTCGTCAAAACCGCTTTTTATGGTGATAATATTGGCGATCATATCCCTGTATCGGATATCCATGCATTTGTAGGCTGAATATGGAGGCCTGATGTCATCAAGAGGAGAGGAGAGCCGCGCTAAAATTATAGCGGCGGCTCGGCAGCTTTTTTACGAAAAAGGTTTTGCGCAATCGTCCATGCAGGATCTTGCAAATGCTGCGGGAGTACTTAAAGGTAATTTAGCCTATTACTTCAGCTCCAAAGAAGCCATTCTCAGTGAAGTGGTGGGTGTGCAGCGTTGCAATCTTGAAATGATGTTTGCTGGGTTTGAGCAAACGAGCGAAACGCCACAAGCAGCGATATTACTGTTTATTGATATGGTTGAAAAAAGTGCCACGCAACTCAAAAATTTTGGTTGTCCTATTGGATCGCTGAACACAGAGCTAGGAAAAAATGGTGGTGAATTCCAGCCCTACGCTCAAACCACGATGGTGCTTTGTATTGATTGGTTAACACGGTGTTTTATTACCTTTGGGCAAAAAAAGAAAGAGGCCGGTGCCAGTGCAGAGTATGTGATGTGTACTGCGCAGGGTGCGGCAGTGTTAGCGCAATCTTTGCGTAGCCCGGCGGTTGTTACACGCCAGTGTAAGCTATTGCGGCAATGGCTGAATACATTGAATTAACGCATATAATGACCCGTGTACTTTATATTTTTAGCGCTAGTTGTACGCTGGCGTGGAATCGACTTTTTTCTGTCATGTTTTAATTTTCTGATGAGTGGTGTCGTTACGCTAAAGCTATCGGCAGCTTATTGGTGCGTGCTTAAACATTGAATTCCATTGTTTCTTCGTAACTATTCAGGTGGGCTCGAAATAATACTCATCCAAAAGGCGAATTGATTGTTTTCTGGGCATTCAAGCGTCAGGAACGCTTGCATAGTGCCCATGGATGGCTTGAACGGCCCAGAAAATGATCAGTTTGCCGGTCTATTTGTGCATGGCTGAATAGTTACGTTTCTTCTTTAAATATCGAGTGTCTTTTATGTCTATCCTAAAACCGGCGAAAACATTTCTGTGGGTCTGGGGGCTTTGGTTATTGGCTTTTTATGCGGTGTGGTTATGGCTGGTTGTGGGCCTAGATTATTGGGGTGCCGCGAAGGAGCAATGGCCAATGGCGGTGGCGATGGCTTTAGGGAGTTATGCCGCTGGCTCTACGCCGATGGGGGGCGGCACCGTGGGGTTTCCGGTACTGGTGTTGTTATTTGAAATGCCCGCTAGTTTGGGGCGTGATTTTAGTTTTGCGGTGCAGTCCATTGGTATGACGAGCGCCAGTATTTTTATCTTGGCGCGTCGGCAGCCGCTGGCTGTTGCAATGCTCAAGGGTGCCATGATCGGTACCCTTATTGGAACGCCCGTCGGCATATTTTTCATCGCGCCGTTTATTCCAGAATTGTGGATAAAAATTGTTTTTGCGGTGGTGTGGGCCAGTTTTGGTTTATTACACTTATACCGTATTGATGAGATTGCGGGCCACAGCGGTATGATGGATTTTAATGAGCGCTGGGATTTACGTTTAGGTATTATTTTGGGCCTTATTGCGAGTTCTGCGATTGTATCTGTAACTGGTGTGGGCATTGATATGGTGGTTTATGCTGCGTTAGTTTTGCTATGCCGTGCCGATTTAAAAATTGCGATACCGACATCGGTAGTGATTATGGCGTTTGCTTCGGTTTACGGTATTGGTATTAAGTGGCTGGCTGGAGATATACAGCCTGGTGTTTTTGAAAATTGGTTGGCGGCTGCGCCAGTTGTTGCACTGGGGGCGCCATTGGGTGTTTTGATAGTGGGCCTTATAGGCCGGCGCCCTACGCTGTTGCTTGTAGCGGTGTTATGCGTGGGGCAGTTTATTTGGACGTGTATAAATGAGTACCACCGCTTACAAGAGGTCGGGCTTATTATTGCGCTGGCGGCAGTGTGCGTTATGTTATTTTTCTTTGAAAAAATGCGGGCGTGGGGGGCTGTTTTGGCGGGTGATGTCAAAGCAGATACGCATCACTCACGCTTAGATTTTGATCGTTACCCTATTGCTGAAAAACCTTAGACCATTGAAGGCTGCTTACAGGCCCGTGTAAATTCACGGGCGCACGCTTAAGCCTTAGGTGCTGGCACTACGCGAGTGCGGCCATCTTTATCAATCGCGACAAAGACAAACTCAGCATCGGTGACTTTCTTGGGCTCTTCATCGGAGTAGTGTTTTGTCCATGCTTCTACATTAATGCGAATGGATGAACGCCCGATTTCGGCGACTTCACAATAGCAGCTAACAATGGCCCCGACTTTTATCGGGCTTAAAAATACCATCGCGCCTACGGCCACGGTTGTAACCGGCCCGTGAGCGAGTTCGCGAGCTGTAATTGCACCGGCAAGATCCATTTGGCCCATTAACCAGCCGCCAAAAATATCCCCATTAGAGTTGGTGTCTTGTGGTCGGGTGAGCGTTTGTAGGGCAAGTTCGCCGGATGGTGTTGGGTTTTCGTCGTTATCGATCATTTTTAATCCTTAGAAATAAAAGCTTAATATTTCTGTTGATTGACTCTGGGTGTTTTTTTAATTCGCGGGGTTCATTAAATCTGGTAGCCAGGTGACTAGCTCCGGTTTTAGTGCCAATAGGCCCAACAGCAGTACTTGTAGGGCAATAAAGGGAGCAACCCCGCGATAAATATCGCTGGTTTTAACGCTTGGCGGTGCTACCCCGCGCAAGTAAAACAGGGCAAAGCCAAAAGGTGGTGTTAAAAAAGATGTTTGCAAATTAAGGGCAATCATTATGCCAAGCCATATGGGGTCTACGCCCATCATTAACAGGGCTGGGCCGACTAATGGCACCACGACAAAGGTAATTTCAATAAAGTCTAGAATAAAGCCCAGTAGGAATATGACAACCATAACAATAAGCATCGCACTAAAAACACCGCCGGGTAGGGTGGCGAAGAATTGTTCGATGATTTCTTTACCGCCGTAACTAATAAAGACCAACGAGAAAATCGAAGCGCCTAGTAGGATGGTGAAGATCATGCAGGTGATTTTGGTGGTGGTTTGTATAACGCCTTGAAGAATAGTAAACGAAAGTTGTTTTTTTGCCAGCGCGAGTAATGTAGCGGCAAAGGCCCCAACGGCGGCGGCTTCGGTTGGCGTTGCTAAGCCGCTCACAATGGAGCCTAGCACTAAAACAATAAGCATCACTGGCGGTAAGATACTGAGCCAGAGTTGCCCTTTGGCTTTGTTTTCGCATTCGACCTTAGGCGCGGTTTCCTCTTTAAAAAAACCGGTTGCCAGTAAGTAGATTAAATACAGTACAACGAGGATGGCGCCCGGCACCACGGCCCCCAAAAATAGATCGCCCACGGAGACGGGAGCAGCATTAAAAATGCCTTGCTGCAGTTGTGCCTGCTGATATGCGTTGGAAAGAATATCGCCTAATAAAACTAAGGCTATGGACGGTGGAATGATTTGGCCTAAGGTACCTGTGGCGCAAATAGTGCCTGTGGCTAGCTTGGGGCAATAGCCTTGTTTTAGCATGGTCGGGAGCGACATTAAGCCCATCGTTACCACGGTGGCACCCACAATGCCGGTACTGGCGGCTAGCAATGTGCCCACGAGTACTACGGAAATCCCTAAGCCAGCAGGTAATCGGCCACAGGCTTGCGCCATATTTTCGAGGAGCTCTTCGGCGAGCTTTGTTCGCTCGAGCATGACGCCCATAAAGATGAAAAGCGGCACTGCGACGAGGGTGCTTTTGCTATAAACACCAAATAGGCGCTCTGAGATATAGAAAAGGTCTTGCGGGTTAAAGTGGCCGCTAAGGATGCCAATGCCCGCAAACCACAAGCTCACGCCCGCGAGGGTGAAGGCGACGGGGTAGCCAAGCATTAATGCAGCGCAAACGCTTAGAAACAATAAAAAGGGAATCCACTCTGCCATGTTAAGTGCGCTCCGGAGTACTGGTTTGAGTGCCGGTTTGGGTCATGTCTTGCTCTATTTGGCCAAGTGTTGCGAGTTGCTTTAGGGAGTCGGCAATGGCTTGCAAGGCTAAAAGCACCCCGTTTACAACCAAAAGCGATTTCAGTAAGAAGACTAAAGGTAGGCCGCCCGCGTCGGTAGATGTTTCTTGTATGGCCCAAGACGTTGTTACAAAAGTCCAGCTTACCCATATGGTGATAAGCGCAAATGGCAGCAAGAATACGATGTTACCCACCAGATCGACCCATGCTTGGTACTTAAGGCTATTGCGGCGATAGAAAATATCGACTCGTACATGCCCTTGTTCGGCCAGGGTATAAGCGCCGGCAAACATAATAACGGTGGCATGAAGGTAGGTGACGAGTTCTTGCGCGCCTACGGAGTTGGCGTTGAATAACGCCCGCACGATAACGATACCGGCCATGAGGATGACCATCACGAATGTTAGCCAAGCGATGGAGCGACCAATGGATTGGTTGATTTGTGTGCCGAGCGCCGCTAGCGTTTGATAGCGTTCAAAAAGAAGAGTCATTGCCTTATACCCAAGTTAGGGGCGGGCATTATAGCCTTATAACTTTACTTGCCCAGACGCTAGAGCGGAGCAAATTTCTATTAAGCTGAAACATTACTGTAATAATTGACGATTAGGATGGCGCCATCTGGAAAAAGATGGCGCCTCGAAAGGGCGCTCACTCAATAGTTGTGAGGTTTAATTGTGAAGAAATTACTGATGGCAGCAGCCTGTATTGCAGGTTTTTCATTAGCACCACAAGCGTTTGCAGGTCGCGACCACATTATGGTTGTCGGCTCATCGACGGTTTTTCCGTTCTCAAAAGTTGTGGCAGAGCGTTTTGGTCGCAAAACAAATTTCAAAGCCCCTAAAATTGAGCCTACCGGTACTGGCGGTGGCTTCAAAGAGTTTTGTAAAGGTGTTGGCATTAACTATCCCGATGTCGCAAATGCCTCGCGCCGCATTAAATCGAGTGAGTATGTAGATTGCCAAAAGAACGGCGTGAAAGAGATTGTTGAAGTATTGATTGGTTTTGATGGCATTGTTGTCGCTAACTCACTTAAAGCTAAGCCTATGTCGCTTGAACTAAAAGACATTTTCTTGGCATTGGCGAAGAAGGTGCCGGACCCTAAGGGTACAGAAACCTTAGTGGATAACCCTTATAAAACGTGGAAAGACGTTAATCCGACGTTGCCTGCTATTAAGATTGAAGTGCTTGGGCCACCACCAACTTCAGGTACCCGCGATGCGTTTGTTGAGCTGGCGATGGAAGGCGGTTGTAAGTCGTTCTCATGGGTTAAAGACATGAAGAAGACCAATAAAAACAAGTATAAAGCTTTGTGCCACGGTATTCGTGAAGACGGCGCTTATGTTGAAGCGGGCGAAAACGATAATTTAATCGTGCGTAAGCTCAGCGAAAACCCGCAAGCGCTCGGTATCTTTGGTTTTAGCTTTTTGGATCAAAACGCCGATAAAGTACAAGCGGCCAAAATCGGTGGTCAAGCGCCTACGTTCGATAGTATTTCAGATGGCAGCTACATTGTTTCGCGTCCATTGTACTTCTATGTGAAAAAGGCACACGTCGGTGTTATCCCCGGTATTGAAGAGTTCTTGGCTGAATTTACCCATGATCGTGCATGGGGTGATGAAGGTTATTTGACGGATAAAGGCTTGATTCCATTATCCAAAGATGAGCGTGCGAAAGTGGGCGGCAGTGTTAAGCGGTTAGAAGCGCTTTCTCTCTAAAGTTAAGGCTTGTGCTAATCTTGCGCCCAAAATCGTGTGGCGTCGGCTAGAAAGTATTTAACCGGCGCCATTGTTATCAGGGCGGCATGAAAGCCATTAGAAGATAGCCCAAGTTGATTTGGGCTATTTTTGTATCTGAGTTAGGTAGATATTGTGGAACCATCAGTACTTGTTATCGCTATTTTTGTGTTGGGCTGTTTGGCCTTTATGGCGGGGCGTTCGCGCTCTGTGGCCATATCACAAAATGTTGGCGGCATACGTTTTTTAAACTCGTTACCGTTTTACTATGGCACGCTTACAGCCCTGTGGTGCGCGATTCCGTGCTTTACAGTGTTAGGCACGTGGATGATCTTTGATGATCTCATTATTCGCAATGCTGTGCTGTCGTCGTTACCGGCCGATGCCATTACCGCCGCCGGCGATAATGTAGGTTTACTGCTTAATCAAATTCAAAATATCGCCGCGCTATCGGCGGGTATGGAATCTGCGCC
>NZ_CEXWTU010000027.1:0-32284 GCF_982758155.1 Marinagarivorans sp.
GATAAGAAAGTCGATCTATTCGCCTAATTGGATAAACTATTATTGCCTCGCCCCTAAAGCTCTCGGGCCTCAAAAAAACCCAACTGATTAGATATCAATACCCGCATAGTCTTGCGCTGCGAACAGCATGGCCCGCGGCTCCTCATCACCCTTTTTAGCCAACATTGCAGGTAATAAAGCACCGGGGATTACCGAGCTCACATCATTCCACGCCTCTGGCCCACCCAAATCTGTCCGGCACCAACCAGGGTCAAACAAATTCGCCAACACCCCTGTATCGCCTAACTCAACAGCAAGGTCGCGGGTGTACTTATCCAGCGCCGCCTTGGTAATACTGTATGCATCCAAATGAGGGGTATCTTTAATGCCCGACGTTGTATTAATAATTCGGCCAAAACCACGCACCTTCATACGCGGGGCAAAATAATTGCACAATTGAATAACGGCATAAACGTTAACCTGAAAGCTTCGATGATAGTCCTCAGCCGGCACATCAAAAAGACTCAAGTACTGCGTCATAATCGCCGCATTATTATAAAGAATATCAATGCCGCCACTTAGGTTATCCGCCTGAATAGCCATTGCCGATATACTCTCCGGATCCTCCAGGTCAGCCTCCACCTGATGCACCTTAACGCCCTTCCCTTCCAGCAAAGCCATCGTTGCAGCCTGATTCCCAATATCGCGAGACTGGATAACCAAATTTACACCACGGCCCGCCAAGCCCAACGCAATTTGCTGCCCCACACCTCGACTAGCCCCCGTTACTAGGGCCCACTTCCCACCAATTGTTACCGCCATAAACTACACCGCTATTTTTTTACGATTAAAGACTATCAAATGCTACCACGCACCAAAGGGCGCACGTCATTAAAATAAAAGTCACGAAGTTGCTGATGTAACTCTTTCGACAACGGGGGCAATACCGCCGCTGCCGCATTTTGCTGCACCTGCTCAACACAACTAGCACCCGCAATAACAGAACTGACTTGCGGGAAGTCCAATATCCAACGCAAAGCCAATTGCGCCATCGGAACATTATCCGGCAGAATTTCTTTTAGCTTCTCTGCAAGCTCTACACCCTTCTCCAACCCTAAACCAGAAAAGGTTTCACCTACATTAAACGCCTGACCATCAGCATTAAAGTGACGGTGATCGCTACGATCAAAATGGGTTTGCCCGGTGAATTTACCGGTTAACAAACCACTCGCCAAAGGTAACCGCGCAATAATACCAACGCCAGCGGCTTGCGCAGCGGGCAGCAATTCATCAACCGCATCCTGCCTAAATATATTTAGGATAATCTGCAGTGACGCCAAGCCCGGACGCCGCAAACATTCCAACCCCTCCTCAACAGTCTCAACACTGGCGCCATAATGCTTGATTAAGCCTTCCGAACGAAAATCCTCCAGCCAGCGCCATACTTGATCCCCCTTTAAGACTTCGAAAGGGATGCAATGCAACTGTACCAAATCTAAAGAGCCCACCTGCAAGCGCTCCAACGTACCCTCAATACTCCTGCGCATGCGATCATATTGGTGCCCGCTAGGATGCAGCTCACTATTGCGCCCAACTTTACTTACAATCACTCGAGATTCAGGATTCTGTCTTTGCCAGGCCCCCATACGACTCTCACTCAAACCAGAGCCGTAAACATCCGCCGTATCCCAAAAGTTAACACCGCACTTATCGGCCGCCGCCAACACGGAAAACGCACGCACATTATCCACAGGACCAAAATCGCCCCCCAATTGCCAACACCCCAAACCAATTGCCGATGTCACAAGACCACTCTTACCCAGCAACCGCTTTTCCATCACGCCCCGCGCACAATCAACCGTATCCATCATCTTCAACCCACCTTTCACACTCAGAATAAACAATTGAGCTAGCCTAACGGCACAACAACTGTTTATCATCACCCTCAAAGTTAAAAGATTGTTTACATATGAAAACAGAAAATCTGAAACGCATAGCCGCGTTAATTGCCGTTGCCGACAATCAAAGCCTCACACTGGCCGCCGACAGGCTGAATTGCTCAAAAGCGTACTTAAGCCAACAAATTAAAAAGCTCGAAGCCCACTACCAAGTTCAACTGTTCCATCGCACAACACGCCAACTCAAACTGACCGAGGCCGGTAGCGCTTTCGTTAACGAGTGCCGACAAGCTCTTCAGCTTGTCGAACAGGCAGAGACAAACCTGCAAGCTGTGCAAGCAAGTATTAGCGGCGTGATTCAAATTACATCAGTGGGTGGGATTTTTGGCGAGCAATACATTGCACCGGCCATTATCAGCTTTATGCAACAACACCCAAACATTCAGGTGGCTCTCGATTTCAGCTCAACGCACCAAGACTTGATTGCAAGCCAGTTCGATCTTGCTATTCGCATGGGCCCGCTGGACGACTCATCCCTGGTCGCCAGACAACTTTGCCTGTATCGCCCCACGATGGTAGCAAGCCCCGAATACGTCGCATCCCACGGAGAGCCCGGACATCCGCGCGAACTAGGGAGCCATCGTATTATTGCAGGCAGCCTAACAAACTGGAGTTTTTCGCGAGAGAATGAAAGCTGCGAATACAAAGTAACCCCTCAGCTCAGCTGCGCCAACGGCCTCATCATGATGGCCGCCTGCGAAGCGGGGTTGGGCATTGGTCGCCTACCCTCACTCTATGTCGACAGCGCGATTCAACACGGGCGGCTCACCCCCATTATGCCGGACTGGCACCAGCAGGAACGCCCCTGCAACATCGTTTACCCGCCAGGCCGGTACCGATTAGAGCGCGTTAAGCTACTTGTTGAATGGTTAGTGTCCTACCACAAAAGTAACACCCCAACGAAAAAGCCCCCGTATTAACGAGGGCTTTTGAAAAGGTAGGTGAATCTTAATCGAAACTGAGATAACCGCTATTTTCACCCATCCAGCGACGCTTTCGATCCCCTTTAAACTGATAAGCCAGTGTTAACCCAGCATGGCCGCCACCCTGAAAATAGGATAGTTTAAAGTTGTGCGTACCTTCATCCAGCTCAACCCGACAACGCTGCGTAGCATAAGGGCGATCCTTCTCAAAAGCACACAAGCGCTTACCATCAACATCAAGCGAAAAACCATCATCGCTACCCGGAATAAAATAATAAACGCCTGCCTTTTTAACCTTAAAATCAGATTCTACATCAATAAAAAATGTATCACTGAAGCCGATAGCGCCCAACTTAGGATGCATTATTCGAACCCCATCTTTTAGCATCAAGCTATCAACCCACACAGTTTTGCTCTGACTGATATCACGCTCTTGAGAAACGCTTTTGATTGCTGTCTTGTTTTTGTGGATATGCAGCTCAAACGTCTTATCTATCATAGGTGGTGTCGACTTATAAATAGCCACCCCCAAGAACAAAACAATCAACCCCAAAAAACCCACCTCTTTAGGCTGAGCCAACGTGAGCGCCAATGCGCAACGAGACCACTGAATTAACTTATTCATACGCTATCTCACCACCTCAATATCCCAAAGAGAAAACCAATTACGCAGCTCAAACTGAGCTTCCGTAATGGGTATACCAAATGTAAATGGGGAGAAATAAGCAAACATCGCAACAACCAAGAACCCCAGCACCCCAAGATTAACCCACGTTAAACGAGAGCCTTGCTGCAAAGGGTTTTTGAATACATAAGCGAAAACTAGCGCAGCATTAATAATACCGAAAAGTAAGGGTACAAAATAATGATACAAATACATAACGCGATCAATCTGAGCGATAGCAATCATGTAACTGAGGTAAAGGCCACTAAAATACAGAATATACATATACAAGCGCTCATCTTTGACAGGAAGATCAAAAACAAATCGCCCTAAAATCAAGACAATCGCGAGCAAAATTCCCGCAATAACCGAAAGCCAAATCAGCGGGTTTCCAACAAGATAGGAATAACTAACCTTGGTAACCCCATCAACTACGTTTTTACTCCAGCGATAATTAATACCTTTCCCACCAAAGGGCCACTTGGCATAGTAGCTACCATTTTCAGTTTCCTTACAAACATCAAGACGAGGAACGCCACCAGCATACTCTGACATATAACGCAGATGGTCCTTAAAGCCCAGCCGAAAAGTTGTAGGACTAAAGCCGCCATTTTCTTTAATAGAAGCCAAATATTCGGGTGATGCTTTGTACGTCTTTCCAGGAGTAATCTCTGTACCCAAACCAATATGAACATAAAAAGTCAAACAAAAAACCGCCGCCAAACCAGCAAAGAAAGCCAACGCCCCTAAAACCGCACGCTCGAGAACAGAAAGGAATTGCTTGCCAAGCAAGGCCAAACCCTTGTCTTCTAACAGCAGCATCCCCAACAACAAGCTCAACACCAACCCGTTAACTTTTGTCGCCACCGACAAGCCAACACTCACCCCTAATATAAGGTAGTTTTTAAGAGTAATAGGTTCTTTATTAGTGACAGTACGAACGAAATACCAAATCGACAACAGAATAAAAAAGAACTGAATCCCCTCCAGCATTGCCGCGCGAGAATGCAGAACCATCGCATTATCAAAGATAACAAATAGCGAAAACACAAAGGCTATCGGGCGGTATCGCGTAATTCTGAATAGAATTTGATAAAGAAACCACACAGACAAGGCCATCATCAAGGCTGATGGTAGGCGATAAGCCCAGAACTCCATCCCTTTAGGCATGTCGCTGCCCTTGAGGTAATCCGTTTTTAACAACGAAGACAAATCAACACTTTCGTTCGGATTAAATACAGCTTCACTCAGGCCCTGCAGCATTTTCCCAAGCGGAGGGTGAGGCTCCATATACATCATGCCATCAACATGTTTTTGTGCAGAGACAACGTGATAATTCTCATCCCAAAACATCGACTTGGGATACTGAATACCGGCAAGATAGACCAATAACGACATAGCCAACAAGAGGCCAGGGACCAGCCACGATTTGTGTCGCCCGCAAAAGGCAAATAAGGGGTTTTGAACAGTCATTGTTATTCTAGGAACCGTAAAAAATGAAGGCGCCACCTTAGCAACCCAAGACGACGCCCTCAACTATTTAGCTGTGACAAAATGTAAAGGTGAGACTTACCGCGCCATAAAAAGGCCTGCGATCGCAGCCTAAGGGACGAGGCAATAATAGTTTATCCAATTAGGCGAAGAGATCGGCTTTCTTATCGAGGCGCTTAAAGGGGCGCATGCCGGGGCATGTAACGCTTTGAACAACGAAGGTAAGGAGGTCGAGATCAAGCATTAGTGGATGAAATATTGTTTCCTCGCCCCTAATCTGGCAAAGTGACATTCAGCTCAAGCACTGAGCAATCACCATTATTCTCCAACTGAACCTCAATACTATTAGTATCGATATCCACGTATTTGCGAATAACTTCCATTATGTCTTTCTGTAAAGCGGCTAGATACTCTGGCTGCGCACGCTTTGAACGCTCATGCGCAACAATAATCTGCAGCCGCTCTTTGGCGATTGAAGCAGTATCATGCTTATTGCGCGTAAAATAATCAAAAAAACTCATGCGCTCCTCCTGCCAAATAAACGCCTGAACAAGCCTTTATGCTCAGGCATCAAAAATCGATGCTCTACTTCCTCACCCAGTAAGCGTGAAACCGCATCACCGTAGGCTAAACCTGCTCGACTTTGATCATCATGAATAACCGGAACACCTTGGTTGGACGCTTTAAGCACCGAAGTACACTCAGGAATCACACCAAGCAGCTTTGTGGCCAGAATTTCCTCTACATCGCTCACGGCAAGCATTTCACCCTTTTCAACACGCTCAGGGTTATAGCGTGTTAACAATAGATGCTCTTTAACCCTTTCGCCAAGCTCTGCTTTGCGCGACTTACTCTGCAAGATACCCAGAATACGATCGGAATCCCTCACAGATGATACTTCAGGGTTTGCAACCACAATCGCCTCATCGGCAAAATACAGCGCCATAAACGCGCCATGCTCAATACCCGCAGGAGAATCACAAATAATGTACTCAAAGCCGTCATCAGCCAGTTCTTTTAACACCTTTTCAACGCCATCTTGCGTAAGGGCATCTTTATCGCGCGTTTGCGATGCCGGTAAGATATAAAGGTTTTCGCAACGCTTATCCTTAATCAAAGCCTGACGCAGTGTTGACTCACCATTGATTACATTGACGAAATCATAAACAACACGGCGTTCACAATTCATAATCAGATCCAAGTTGCGCAACCCGATATCAAAATCAATGACGGCCGTTTTGTGACCCGCCATAGCTAAACCACTACTAATTGCAGCACTCGAGGTCGTCTTCCCAACGCCCCCCTTGCCCGAAGTCATCACAATTACTTTGGCCACAATAAAACCCTTTAAAAATGTTTAAGAAAATAAGCCAGCAATCGACTCAACCTGAAGTTGATCACCATCAAAATAGATTTGCGCCGCGCCCTTCCAGCAAGAATCGCGCAAATTTTCGTCAATCATAAAGTGCCCAGCAATAGAAACCAACTCCGCTTCTTGGCTCATACAAAAGATACGCGCCGATTCATCACCCTGCACGCCAGCTAATGCACGCCCTCTCATGGGGCCATACACATGAATATTACCCACAGCCAACAGTTCAGCCCCCGCCGAAACAGGTGCCAACACAATTAAATCGCCTTCCGAGAATATCTGCTGACCAGATCGTATCGGAGTATTGACGGTCTTTGTGGGTACCGCCACTTTTTTTTCTTGCGCAGCCACCTGCTCCCTTGGGTGCTCAACAACACTCCCCCGAGAAACACCAACCGGCTTTGTCTTGCCAGCCGGGAAGTGTGCTAAAGCTTGCTCTGCAGCAAAATCACTCACGACAGCTCCGCCACCTTTTAAACCAACCAATCTAAAATCAAGTTCACGACAAAGTATTAGTAAACCCGCTAAGAAAGAAACCTCAACCCCCTCTAAAACTTCCACACTCAGCACAATCGGGCTTCCCGAAAAAAAATCAGGGGAAGCCTTTACCTTGCCGCGCAGCTCACCCTCGACCTGTACAAGATCATTACTGCGAAGCTCTAACAGCGTCATCGGGAGCAGCGCGCCTTTAATTGTAAAACTTTCCGGTCGCGCGCTAATGGCAGAACCACTATCAAAAGCCATACTTTTGTCCTGTATTACAGCTTGTCAAAAATTGACCAAGGTTATAAACCTTTACAGGTTCAGATACAAGAGCGGGTTTTATCCACCCCAAAAAAACGTAAATAATGAAAATAGTGCCGTCGGCAGCCTGAGCTATGTACTTTAGGGGTTTTTTCTTAGTTTTTTTTGCCGTATCCTAGCCCCGTCCAATAAGGTGTGACGAGCAAATGCAATGCATACGCTAAGTACCCTTATCCACAAAATTGAACTACCTTTAGTCTCTTAAGCTACACTAACGAGCACTAAACAAAGTTCTACGGACTTATTTTTATTAAGGCTTAAGCATTAATCTTTGAAGGGGGAGCTACGCCATGACAATGAAAACTCAAACAGGACGCAAACTATTTAAGCGTTCAACCATCGCCGCTTGTGTAATGGCTGCAACTGCAGCACACGTACAAGCACAAGAAACCAATAGCGACGACCCAGCATTGCTGGAAGAAGTGGTTGTTTATGGTATTCAACAAAGTTTACAAAACGCTCAGGACATCAAGCGTGAGGCATCAACAGTTAAAGATGTAATTACAGCCAGTGACATTGGTGCACTTCCAGACAAATCTGTTGTGGAAGCACTCCAGCGAGTACCTGGTGTTGCCATTGAACGCTTTGAAGCATCAGGCGATCCAGATCACTTTGCCGTAGAAGGTGGCGGTGTAACTATTCGTGGATTGAACCGTGTTCGCAGTGAATTTAACGGCCGCGATTCCTTTAGTGCTGGCGCAGAAGGTGGACTGAACTTTTCAGATATCCCACCAGAAATGATTGGCTCGGTTGAGGTCGTTAAAAACTCGACTGCCGATGTTACCGAAGGCGGTACATCTGGAACCATCAACCTAATCACGCGTAAGCCTTTCGATAAAGAAGAGTTCCAAGCATTTGTAACAGCTAAAGGCTCTTATGGTGATTTAATTGAAGACTGGAGCCCTTCAATCTCAGGGCTTGTTAGTAACGTATGGGAAACTGACGCTGGTAAGTTTGGCGCACTGTTATCTATTTCCGCATCCAACCTAACAACTCAAGGTGACGGAATAGGCATATACAACTATTTCGAAACTCAGGAAACCTCTATAAACGACTCGGTCCTACCCATCGTTCCTGCAGCTCCATCTGTCCGGCAGCAGCAGAATGACAGAGACCGCTTAGGCTTAACAGGCTCCTTACAATGGGCCAACCCAAGCGAAACAGTAAAAGCAACCTTAGAGTTTATTCGCTCAGACTCTACCTTATCGTGGAGCGAGCATTACGTTGAATTTCCAGAGCAGCCATTTAATGGGCCTTTTGACGGCGACGGAAGTGATGGCACTATTGGACTGGGCGATGATTACACCTTCGACTGCCCTGAAGGCGGAAGCGTTACGCGAGTCCCATGTCACTTTACTTCAGGCACATTTAACTACAACAGCGTAGTTCAAGATGCAGGCTGGGCCCCTCGCCCACCCACTTTCTTTATCGCTGGTGCACGCTCTCGTGAAGATGAGCGGACCATTAACGATATATCGTTCAACTTGGAATACGCTCCCAACGATAACCTCACCATAACGACAGACTTCCAACTTGTTGACGCCACGGCAACAATTAAAGATTTGTCGGCAATGAACAAGTTTTACTCTAACGTTTATTTAGATCTAAGATCAAAAAATGAACCAAGAGTAGAGTTTATTGACACAACTTTCGGCGACCCTAACGGCGACGCAGCTAACTACTACGCCGGCGATTTAGATCAAGCTTCAGCTTATGCACCGCGCTCTGCGATGGATCACTTCTCTGATAACGAAGGCACCGAGACAGCCTTCCAAATAGATGGTAAATATCTGTTTGATGATGCTTGGGTGACCAGTGTAGAAGCAGGCCTTCGCGTTTCAAATAAAGAGGTGGATTTTCAGGAAAGCACCTACAACTGGGGCAGCATTTCTGAGAGATGGGCAGGGCCAAGCTATATAAACGACAACGTTCTTGCTACCGGCTATGCAGAGCAATACAGTTTCGGTCAGCACTTTGACGGAAATGCATTAACTCAGCGCGATACCTTCTGGTTCCCTGCACTATCCGCTCTCGAAGATAACGTGCACCTAAACGACATATTCAACTCGCCCTATACTAAAGACGCTGATGGCAACACCACAGCAACAATCAAGCAAACAGACGATGCTTGGGTTCCAGCGCAAAACAGGCCTGGAGTAATGGCGAACTCCTACTTTTTGCCTAGCGAAGTATACAATTATAACGAAGATCGCAGTGCCGCCTACGTTCGTGTAGACTTTGGTAGCGAAGACAGCGATATTCGCTACTCAGGTAACGCAGGTTTACGCTACGTATCTTGGCAGCTAGAAAACACCGGCGCCATTAACTTCCCGTCAATATCACCTCAAGCAGCCGCCACCAATGCCCAACGAAACGCAGCAGGCTTACCAGGCTGGACAACTCCACTACCGGCAGATGTAGTCAACTATTCAACCGATTCGGCCGGGGATCCCACAACAATTACAGGTGAAGAGTTCACCCGCGTACTACCTAGCTTTAACCTTAAGATCGAGCTAACCGACGAGCTTATCATGCGAGTAGCTGCATCTGAGGCCATTTATCTTCCGACTCTTCTTGATGTTCGAAACCAACGCAATATCGGTTCTCGAGTTGAAACGGAAGGGCAGGCACCTCTTTACCTAGTCAATTCGTCAGGCGAAGCGGTTGATGCAGACGGAGCCACTACAGCGGACCCCGTTTATGTTAGCTTTACTCAACCAGACACTCCCGACCTGAGTTTAGCAAACTACAATCCAGCAGACCCTTCAACATACTACGTTGCCACTGAAGCAACAGCAGTAGACTATCCGTCGGGAGTCAAGAGCAACGGCTTTTTTGCCAACGGCGCAGGTAACCCGAATCTACAGCCAGAGCTATCCTCGAACTACGATTTAGCGTTTGAGTGGTACTTTGATGATTTAGGCTCTTTCACATCAACCTTCTTCTACAAAAACATTCGTAACTTCCTGCGCGACGCAACCACGACAGAGTCAGTCTATAACCCTAGAGCAGACTTAACTCAAGACGTGACTGTGACGCAAAAAGTCAACGCCGGCAAAGCAAGAGTTCAAGGTTACGAACTAGCTTACCAAGGCACGTTTGGCTGGATGCACGAATCATTGGAAAACTTCGGCATACAAACGAGCTATACCTTTGTTGACGGAAGAGCCACTGAATTTAGTACTGGTATAGAGCCGGTTGCACCACCTGCAGATGCAACTGACGAGCAAAAAGCGGCCTATAACAATGCTCAGTTCCGTAACTTCCCCGGCTTGCCGATTGAAGGGCTATCTAAGCATAATTCCAACTTGGTATTATTCTACGATAACGGAACATTCCAAACGCGCTTTGCTTACAGCCATCGTTCGTCATACCTACTAGATTCTCGTGATGTGATTGCCTTTGCGGCCGTTTACGGTGAAGGAACAGGACAACTTGACTGGTCTGCTAGTTACTCAATTACAGATCAAATCAAGGTTGGCATTGAAGCGAACAACCTACTGAATGAAGTTACCAGAACTTCGATCCAACATGATGCTGATGGTAATAGAACGCCACGTAGCTTCTTCATGAATGATCGTCGCTTTGGCTTATCTCTTCAGGCTGTATTCTAAAGTCCGACAAACCCAAAAGGCACAACCATCTGGTTGTGCCTTTTTTTTGCCAGAAATAAAACCTATATAAAAACTCAACCGAACACCTAAAAGATACCCCAACCAGATATGAACGCACCCATGAATATTGTCATTGTCGGCGGCGGAACGTCGGGCTGGATGACAGCCGCAGCCCTAGATCACACTTTAGGAAAACATCTCACATCAATAACATTAATTGAATCCGATAGCATAAGTACTGTGGGCGTGGGCGAAGCCACTATTCCGCACTTGCGTTACTTCAATACTACACTTGGAATTGATGAAAACGAACTGCTTCGAAAAACTAATGCTACCTATAAACTGGGTATTGATTTTAAAGACTGGGGTCAGATTGGAGACAGCTACGTCCACCCGTTTGGTATATTTGGTCCCCCTAAAAGTGATCCAGGTTTTCATCATTACTGGCTAAAATCAAAAGAGTGTGGCAATCAAGATTCACTATTTGACTACTCTCCCGCAATACAGGCAGCCCGAATGGGAACCTTTAGCCACCCCAGTAGCGACCCAACATCACCGCTAGCATCTTTTGCTTATGCATTCCATATTGACGCATCTAAATACGCCCTACTACTAAGGGAGCGCTGCACAAAAAATAAAGTGATTCGCATTGAAGGAAAGATAACTGAAGTTAAAAAAAACCAAAGTAGCAACGATATCACCAGCGTTGTACTCGACAATGGAAAAACCATACATGGAGACTTTTTTATTGACTGCTCTGGTTTTAGGGCACTACTTATCGAACAAGAGCTTAAAGCAGGGTTTGAAAACTGGAGCCATTGGTTAATGTGTGACTCGGCTTTTGCCGCCCCAACCGCACCCAGCGATACCATCCCAACAATTACAACCGCCACAGCGCAAACCGCAGGCTGGCAGTGGAAAATCCCTTTACAGCACAGAAATGGAAACGGCCTAGTCTATTCATCCAAACACTTGTCGGACGATAACGCAGAGGCACTATTTTGCAACAACCTTGAAGAAGAACTGCTCGCACCCCCAAAAAAAATCAGCTTTACTGCAGGCAGAAGAAAACAAAGCTGGGTAAACAACTGCGTGGCAATTGGGTTATCCAGTGGATTCCTAGAACCTTTAGAGTCGACAAGTCTGTACTTAATCCAAGCCTCTATTACAAAGCTAATCGAGTTATTTCCAGCATCGAAAGACTTTACAGCCCAAAAAAACGAATTCAACCGACAAATTACAGTTGAATACGAAAGAGCTAGAGATTTTATTATTCTGCACTATTGCGCTACACAGCGAAACGATTCACCGTTTTGGGACCACTGCAGAACAATGGAGCTACCAGAAAGCCTAAAAGAAATCATGGAGGGCTTTAAGTCCAGCGGACATATCACTCGGTATAGCGACGGCTTATTTCTCCCCCCCAGCTGGATTGCGGTGTGCATAGGCCAAAATATAATACCTGAAGAATATCATCCAGCAATAAATAGCCTTTCGCCACAAACAATACTGAAACAACTCCAGTCATACAAACAACAATGCGATTACGCTGTAAACAGTCTTCCATCTCACGCTGATGCCCTCAAAAATAACATGAGCGAAGATGCCACATGGCCAACAGCTAATTTGGGTTTTTACGGAGTATTTTCATAATGAATAAAGTGACCAGCGCATTCATCTATGGAAGCGGCCTTTCTCCCCTGCTCACAGCCATTACCCTTTCAAGAAAGGTTCCCGATTTAAGTACGCAGTTAACCGTATGCTTAAAACAACAAGATTCCGCCAATAGAGCAGTATCAACACCTAATGATTTTCGTAGTTTCCACAATGAGATTGGGCTTTCGGAAAAAATATTTGCCTCTGCAACCCAAGCAACCCCTCACCTCGCTTACAATATTCAAACACCCGAAAATGAATTCTACTTTTCGGATGGCGATTATGGCTTTGTTACAGATGGCATCTGCTTCCATCAACTTTGGAAATCATGCTCTCATCCACAAAAACCAGCAATGGACAGCTTTTCTCTTAGCGCTCAATTAGCTGCAAGAGCGAAATTCATCCCGCCGTCTCAAGATAAGAACTCCATTTTAAGCACAGTACGCTATGGCTACTCATTTGAAGAGAGTCTTTACTACAACCTACTGATTGAACTAGCTAAATCAATAAATATTAAAATATTGTACGGTGAAACAACTAACATAGAAGTCGGCAATCATGGTATAAGCAAAGTATTTGTTAATCATATCAAGATTCCAGAGCACACCCTATATATTGATTGCTCAAGCGAACGCGAACTCACAAAGCATTTAACCCCAAACACTGAAAGCCTAATAGACTCAATTCCCTCTTGGAGTACAACTTACAATTCAAATAAGGCAGTGCCGAAAAACATATATGCCAGTAGTATTCGTATTAGCAAAAAAAATAAAACAATAGAAACAACAACACCGCTAAGAAAAGAGACGCACATAAGGTCCCTAGATTTCGATTCGCAGCATAGCTCAAACGCGGGCTGGTCCACCCGCTCACCATGGACAAAAAACTGTATAGCAATGGGGGGGGGCAGCCTACAAACTCCGTCAATAATTTACGGGGCCAATACTTTATTACACAAACAGGTTTTGCACTTAGCTGAAATGTGGCCCGCAAGCACGCATACCCCCTCTCATATGAAGATATTCAATCGAAATTCAAACAAGGTCGCCAACCAAATCATTGATGTTGATAATATTTTTATTGCCAGCACACTCGACAAAAAAGAACTACTTACAAGCTCCAACAAAAGCCGCATCGCTTTATTTGAAACAGCAGGGCATATCTACCCAGAAAACACACCCGTTATCCAAGATAGACAATGGCCAATACTACTGACTGCACTGGGCTACCAACAGCGGTACATTGACGCCAGCAGTATGAACGTCTCTCAAGAAAAAAGAGAAGCGAATTTATTAAAAATGTATGATCTCGTATATCGAGTTATCAACCATAGTGAAAAAAATGCAAAATAACATACAAAACATTGCAATTGTTGGCGGCGGCACGGCAGGCTGGATGACGGCAGCTGCATTAGCGAAAGTCCTCCCCAGCAATCACTGTAAAATCACATTAATAGAGTCGGATGCGATAGGAACAGTAGGTGTAGGGGAGGCCACGATCCCACAAATAAGGACATTCAACAAGATAATAGGCGTAAATGAAGCTGAATTCATGAAGCAATGCCAAGGAACCTTCAAGCTTGCAATTCAATTTGTTGATTGGCAAAAAAAAGGGACTAGCTATTATCATCCGTTCGGACCATATGGACGCCCTATTAACAACTTAGACTTTCAGCATTATTGGCTTAGAAAACATTTTATAGAGCAGTCCCCTGAAACCCTTGAAAGCTACTCAATTAACGCATCCCTCTGTAACAACAATAAGTTTCTTCTGCCGCAGAACATTAACAATTCACCTCTGTCGCAAATAGCGTACGCATACCATTTTGACGCCTCCCTTTATGCTAAGCACTTAAGAGGAATTGCTGAAGCTGCAGGCGTATCACGTATTGAAGGTGAAGTTACACGAGTCAAACTTTCAGATAAAAACGGCTATATTGAGAGCGTTACACTCGCTAGCAACAAAGAGATAAAAGCTGACTTTTTCATTGACGCCAGCGGGTTCAAAGGACTTCTTATAGATGGAGCCCTAAAGGTGAGCTATGACGATTGGAGCAAACAACTACCAGCCAACAAAGCACTTGCATTTGCCACAAAACAGCTTAAACAAATCCCCCCATTCACTCGCTCCATCGCCCAAAGGGTAGGCTGGCAATGGCAAATACCTCTTCAACACCGAACAGGAAACGGCTATGTGTATAGCGACTCATTTATTAGCGAAGATGAGGCAGCTTCTACTTTTTGCAAGAACCTTGAGCTCAAGGAGGGTGAATTTTCACCTAAAGTCATTAGTTTTCAAACAGGTAAACGATCAGAGGTTTGGCATAAAAACTGCCTATCTATCGGCTTGTCGAGCGGTTTTTTAGAACCTCTAGAATCAACAAGTATTCACCTAGTACAATCTACTATTTCAAAATTCTTAGGACTTTTACCTAGGAAAAATGATTTTGAAGCAGAGAGGAGGCAGTTTAATAAGCAAGTAGATGACGAATATTTAAGCATCAGAGACTTCATTATTTTGCACTACTACGCAAATGACCGGAAGGAGGATGAGTTCTGGCGCTACTGCAAGAGCATGGATATTCCAGAAACGCTTAAGGAGAAGATCCATCTTTACCAAGAAACTGGGAGAATTCAACGACCACCCAACGACCTCTTTGGGGAATCTAGCTGGCTTGCGGTTCTTAACGGACAGGGCATTACTAGCAAAGGCTACTCACCACTCGCTGACGCACTCACTAACGAAAAAATGACTGCCTTTATGCACAGCACAGAGACTGTAATTAAGAAGTGCGCAGCATCCGCTCCTAGTCACGCAGATTTTATTAAAAAATATTGCCCTCACTAAGAAG
Source organism: Marinagarivorans sp. (assembly GCF_982758155.1). Lineage (NCBI taxonomy): Bacteria > Pseudomonadati > Pseudomonadota > Gammaproteobacteria > Cellvibrionales > Cellvibrionaceae > Marinagarivorans > Marinagarivorans sp. Next base: position 15,313 of record NZ_CEXWTU010000027.1, read on the forward strand.
CTCTAAATTTCAATTTACTCCTTCGCTACAACCCCGCCACCTTCAAGTAAAGACTTCTTAAAGGTTACAAAGCGGGGCTTGTCGGCATCGGTCATATCGTAGAGAAACACAAATTCTTCACCTAAACCCGCATCAGACACTTTAACCTGATAAGTTCTGCCCGCGACACGAAAGCGAGACACGCTCTGATGAATAACAGCATCAGCCCGATACTGCTGCGCGCCTAGATACTGAAACATTCCGTAGTCAGCACCACTATCACCTTTCAAATGTAAATTCACGCTACTGCCGTCAAGCTCACCACCCGCAAGCTTCTCGCGAACACGGTCCATTTCGGCTTGCGCTCGCTCACGAGCACCCAAGCTTCCCTCTTCGGCGACCACATCTTCGGTATCGAGTGAGTTAGCTTGGTGGTATTGCGTTAACGCCAATTCAGCAGACCTTGCGCGCTCCTCTGCTAAAGTAGCGCGCTCTTCCGCTTGCTCACGTTTCTCGGTTTCAGTTTGCGAAATTTGGCGTATGCGCTCGTTTTCACGCTGCAAGGTTGTTAGGCGCTTTTGCAATAAAGCCGCCTGCGATTCCAACTCTGACTTAAGGCTTCGCGTCTTTTGAGCCACCTTCTGGGCAAGCTGTTCTTTATGTAACTCTCCAGATAAAGAACTGAGCTCTGTACGGTACTGCTCAAGTTTCTCGGTAAGCTCGCGCTCTTTAGTCTCTAACCTAACCACGGAAGATACACGTGATTTAATGCTGAGCTCAGCAAGCTCTATACGCTGCTCGGTATTGCGCAGAAACTGTTCGTTTTCATTGGAGGGATTGCCAGAATAACGCAGCTGAGCTTTTTTAAGCTCATCCTGCTTTTCATCTAAATCCTTTTCATAAGCCTTGAGCTTTTCCTGTGACGCCTTGCGACGAAGTTGAGCAAAACCTATCTCCTGCTCTAAATACTTCACCTCTTGTTGCCGATCTTCTAGCTGCTGACCGAGCTCTATCACAGCACCTTCTTGTGCATGAAGCTCGGAAATAGCTCCACCACAAACGGCAAGAGTACAAATCAACGCCTTGTATATTTTATTCATAGCCAATTCAGTGCAATTGATGTATTTACCAATATTGTACATGAGGTTAATTCGCCTGCGGACGCCAAACGTGAACACAGCCAAATAAGTACCGGTAACCGTTCACAATTTGCACACTTATTCGGTGTGTCACCCACACCTAAAATCCATTGCCGAATTAAATAGCCTGCTAGCTCACATGTAGAGCAGCCTTCCGATCACTCAAACATAAAGCCAAGCTCTAGCGCATAGATTAATGCATCTTCGCGCCCCCAGGGAGTTACATAGTAATTCAACCGCTCCCCCACTTGGTTAAACCCTACGCTTTCATACAGGCTAATAGCCGGTACATTACCTGCGCGCACCTCTAAAAATAGTGCGCTCGCCGCACTGTGAATTTTATCAATTAGAGCCGTTACGAATAACCGGCCTACTTTTTTACCCTGATAAGGCGCGTCAACAACAAACAATAAGAGCTCTGCTTCATCAGCCACAATACTGACCACAGCATAAGCCATAAGCGACTGCTCACCAGAAAACAAGCCCAAACAAATATGCCGGCCATTGATTGAGCCCCGAAAATTCTGTTCCGACCATGGCGTTAAGTGTGAGCGTTGCTCTATAGCTAAAATCGAGGGCAAATCGTCATCGCGCAGTAAGCGAATGGTTAGAGTGCCGAGCTCATCGTGCTGACACTGAAATGAAGTCCACATAAATAGAGGCGCTCTGGCGGCAAAAAATGAGGGTGAAACTAAAGCGCTTTTTCGGCGGCTTTAACAGCCGGCCAAATAACGTACTTTAAGGTTGGCTCACGCAAAAGCTCAGCTAAGCTTGGCAAATAAACCGCCGCACACGGTAAATGTGATGGCGAGGCACTCTCGCCAAACGCCATTGACCCCGAATCACTTTGGGGTGCAGTAATCACCATATCACTCGCTACCCGCCCCATAACAATAAGCAATTTTGGCGTAATCACCTCGAAGCGACTCGCCAAAAAGGCGTGCGTCATCTCTCGCGCTTCGTGCAATGCATTATCCAACGCAATCGGCGACTCCAATAAAGGCCAATTTATTGAATCTGGCTTAGGAATAGACTCGGCAGGATAAAGCCCTTTAACAACATTTCCCAACAAAGCTGATGTCGGCAATGCCGCTTTTGGCTCTTTGCTGTCGATAAAAACAACACCGTTAGCCAGCTGCCACACCGTAAGTACAAAACGCAGCTGCTTTTTAGGCTTAGCTGCCAGCAACGCCTGTAACGTTAAACCTGATGATACCGCCGGCCTGCTCGTTGTCGCAGAGGTGGGCGATGCCTCGCCAGAGGCCAACAGCTGCTTCACGATAGCTGTCGTCTTAGGTGAAGGAGTGGCGGGCTGCGATACTTCTTGCTCCAATGGATCAATAAACTCAGCCGCCGGCTCATAATCAACCAAAGATACTGGTAGCTCACAAGCAACGCAAAGCGGGGCCGCAGGCAAAATCATTCGAGGCACAAAGCTATCGATACCCATGGCATCCAAGTACTGCATGCGCACTAACTCATTCATTACAGCCCGCCCTCCGGAATTACTCGCTTATTTAGAAAACCAACAGGCCCGAGAACCTATTGGTTGCACCACTTGACTAAACAGCGTGCTGTGGATGCGATCGCAAGCCGCCGTATTCCAACAAATTTAATGCATTTAAATAAGCTTTAACGGAAGCCGCTACAATATCAGTATCACTGCCTACACCGTTGACAATTTGCCCACGGCGCTCCAACCTCACCGTAACCTCGCCTTGCGACTCTGTGCCCTTGGTAATTGCGTTTACAGAATACAACAATAAATCCGTATCGCTGGACGCTATTTTTTCAATGGCCTTGTAGGCTGCATCAACAGGGCCACTACCTTCCGCCATTGCCGTTTTTTCTTCGGCACCCACGCTTAATTTAATTTGAGCTTGTGGTGTTTGGCCCGTTTTACTGCAAACTTCTAAGCTGACTAAAGAATAAGTATCTTCAATTTTGTCAGCGACCTCTGAAACCAAGCGTTGTAAATCTTCATCGAAAATTTCGTGTTTTTTATCAGCCAAAGCTTTAAAACGAATAAAGACTTCATTTAATTGATCTTTACCGGCAAACGTAATCCCTAAATCTTCAAATCTCGCTTTAACAGCCGCCCTGCCAGAATGCTTACCCAACACTATTTTATTGGTATTCCAGCCAACATCTTCAGCGCGCATAATTTCATAAGTTTCACGATGCTTTAAAACCCCATCCTGATGAATACCCGACTCATGCGCAAACGCATTGGCGCCAACAATGGCTTTATTCGGTTGCACAGGAAAACCTGTAATGCCGGAGACCAAACGTGAAGTGCTTACAATATGCTCCGCCGCGATACCGGTCTCCACAGGAAAGATATCTTTGCGAGTGCGCACGGCCATTACAATTTCTTCTAACGCCGCATTACCCGCACGCTCGCCCAAACCATTAATTGTGCACTCCACTTGGCGCACTCCATTCATCACCGCGGATAAAGAGTTGGCAACAGCTAAACCCAAGTCGTTATGGCAATGGGTCGAGAATATAGCTTTATCGCTATTGGGGACGGCTTCGATCAAACGCTTAAACATCGCGCCATATTCTTCGGGCTCACCATAACCGACAGTATCAGGCACATTAATTGTTGTCGCACCTGCAGCAATCGCGGCTTCGGTAATACGGCACATGAAATCAAATTCACTTCGGCTGCCATCTTCCAAACTGAATTCCACATCATCAGTATAATTACGCGCACGTTTTACCGCCTTAACTGCTTGCTCCAAAACCTTTTCGGGCGACATTTGCAACTTGTACTGCATATGAATCGGTGATGTTGCGATAAACGTATGTATACGCGAAGAATTTGCGCCTTTCAACGCTTCAGCCGCACGATCAATATCCGCATAAACTGCGCGCGCCAAGCTACAGACGGTAGAATCTTTAACAGCTTCAGCCACGGCTTTCACCGATTCAAAATCACCATTACTAGCAATGGCAAATCCAGCCTCAATAACATCCACACGCATTTTTTCTAACATTTTAGCGATGCGTACTTTTTCATCTTTAGTCATCGATGCGCCGGGGCTTTGCTCACCGTCACGCAACGTTGTATCGAATATCACTAACTTTTGCTTACTCATACTTTGAACTCCCTGCTATTTAGGGTCATTAAATGTGTTTTATTACTTAAAAAGAAGGGCGGTACGCTGCGACCCAAGCCCGTTACAGGGACGCAGGGGCGATAAGTCGCAGGAGATAGAATTGGAGATGCTGTTTCACAATTGTGCTCAATATAGTGATCGCTGATATACACATTCTAGCCAGCACATACGCCGCCATCAACAGCCATCCTAATAAAAACGATTGATTAGGACAAAATAACCAAAAACACCCAACATTAGGGATTTCTTCGAATATAGACCACTAAAAAAACACGATAATCAGAGGATTCATCCTAATGAAAAACAGCCAGTTTTAACGCTTAAAGTCCAGCATACGCTGCAAGGGCTTCATAGAGCGCTCAGCCAATGCCGCATCAACAAATATTTCATTGTCAGCGCGGTCAAACACCTCAATCATTGTATCCAGCGTGTTCATAGCCATCCAAGGGCAATTGGCACAACTACGGCATGCTGCCCCGGTACCTGCCGTAGGCGCAATAATTAGCGTCTTTCCAGGACAGGCCTGCTGCATTTTGTAAAAAATACCCTGATCTGTAGCAACAATGAATTCTGGGTTCGGTAAGGTGGCGGCCGCCTGAATAAGTTGCGACGTAGAACCGGCAACATCGGCCAGCTCAACAACAGCCTGAGGCGATTCGGGATGCACCAATATCGCCGCATTTGGATACAGCGCTTTTAAATCAAGCAGACCCTGCGCCTTAAACTCCTCGTGCACAATGCAAGCGCCGTCCCAGCACAGAACGTCGGCTCCAGTTTCGCGCTGCACGTAAGCGCCCAAGTGCTTGTCCGGCGCCCACAAAATCTTTTGCCCTAAACTATCGAGATGCGCGACAACTTCTTTTGCAATACTGGATGTCACCACCCAATCGGCGCGCGCTTTTACGGCGGCCGATGTATTCGCATAGACCACTACAGTCCGATCTGGGTGTTGATCACAAAAAGCACTGAACGCTTCAGCCGGGCAACCTAAATCCAAAGAGCAGGTCGCCTCCAACGTCGGCATTAATACGCGCTTTTGCGGTGTAAGAATTTTGGCGGTCTCCCCCATAAACTTCACACCTGCCACAATTAACGTCTGGGCATCATGGTTTTTACCAAAGCGCGCCATCTCCAACGAGTCAGACACGCAACCACCAGTTTCCTCGGCCAATGCCTGGATCACCGGGTCGGTGTAATAGTGCGCAACAATCGTGGCATTATGCTTTTTAAGAAGAGCTTTAATTTGTGCTTTTTGCTCTACCTCCCTAGAGGAATCAGCCTTCGGCAGCTCAGGCAAGCGCTCTAAATATGCTTTAACCACATCTTGCGGCGAGAGAGTTTGAATATCGGACACGGTCATAGATAACCTCTAAAGTTGTAAAACCCAAAGCCCGCAGGGCGATTAAAACATGACAATTGGGCAAATACAGTAATAAAAGCGCTATAAAATACAGCTATAAAAAAAGGGGAGCTAAGCTCCCCTTTAAATAAGAATGGTGGGTCGTACTGGATTCGAACCAGTGACCAATTGGTTAAAAGCCAACTGCTCTACCAACTGAGCTAACGACCCAAACTTGGTAATGACGTTATAATAATTCTTTGCGTTATCCGCTAGCTAAAAAAGCCAAAATTATCGTCGCCTAAAAAGAATTTATTTCCACCAAACAAATTCTTTCTCTGTAATGGTGGGTCGTACTGGATTCGAACCAGTGACCAATTGGTTAAAAGCCAACTGCTCTACCAACTGAGCTAACGACCCTGAAAGAGGCGCATATCTTAATGATTTTAAAACAAAGCGCAAGCAGTTTTTTTAGTGTTTTGTCGTCAAACTCCACTTGCACAAAACCAACCTAAATGCGCTCACAAAAAAGCGAGCACTTAGCTCGCTTTTTTGCAGCCCTACTAATACTTTAGCAATTAACTTTCTGACATGTACTTAATCGCACCTTTAATTTCATCTTCGGTACAGTCGTTACAGGTCCCTTTCGGTGGCATAGCGTTAATACCGCTCCAAGCTCCATCAAACAGGCCATCCAAACCCTTCGCATTCACACGATCAGCCCAAGCAACAGAATCACCAAACTTAGGTGCGCCGGCCACACCAGAGGCATGACACGCCATACATTTAGTATCGTACAGATCCTTACCGGTTCGCGGACCCGAAACCACCTCCACAACGGCAGCCGCACAAGAATCGCCAGCCATACAAACTTCACCAACAGGCTTAATTCGCTCAACAAGCTCCGAATCCGCCCATACGCCAACAGATATAATTATCGCAACTGCAGCAACAAGGCCACGAGACACTACGGCTAATTTCACAGTTTTACTCCCAAGGTTAAATAAATTGCCGCAATTATAGCTGAAAGCAAGGTGCTAAGTAGCAGCTCGCACTTGATCTAAATAAAATTTCAGGTCGATTGAGGCATAACTAACGCAGGCGAACCGTCGGAAGCCTACGTATTTACGCTACAGATGCAGCCGCAAACTGCTATAATGCGGCCCCATTATTTTTCTATTTACTGCGCCCAGCGCTCTACGGTCGAGATGTCTTATGGAACCGATGTTAACTATTGCCCTCAATGCAGCCCGCAAAGCGGCTGTAATCATTGAGCATTCTCTCGAGCGCGTCGACCTTGTCCGCATTGAAACTAAAGGCCGCAATGATTTTGTTAGCGAGGTGGACCGCAAAGCTGAAGCCGAGATTCTTTATCACCTCAAAAAAGCCTATCCCGATCACAGCTTCATTGGCGAAGAGGGCGGCGTTAGCGGGAATAGCAAAAGCGATTACGCTTGGATTATCGACCCACTCGACGGCACTACCAACTTCTTGCACGGCATTCCGCACTTCGCGGTATCAATTGCCTGTACCTACAAAGGCCAGCTACAGCACGCCGTTGTTCTAGACCCCATCAAAAGGGAAGAATTTACCGCCAGCCGCGGAAAAGGTGCGACACTTAACGATCGTCGAATTCGCGTAACTGACCGCCGCGGCCTTGATGGCGCCCTAATCGGCACCGGCATCCCCTTTAACGGCTTCGCTTTAGAGCATATCGACGAGTACTTAGGCTGCCTTAAAGAAGTTGCCAGCCAAACCGCAGGCGTTCGTCGCGCAGGCTCTGCCGCGCTCGATCTCGCCTATGTGGCTGCAGGTCGCTTTGATGGCTTCTGGGAAATGAATTTAAAAGCTTGGGATATGGCCGCAGGCGTTCTGTTAGTGCAAGAAGCTGGCGGGCTTGTCAGCGACTTTAAGGGCGGCAACAGCCATATGGACTTCGGTCATGTCGTTTGCGGCGGCCCCAAAGTCTTTAAGCCGCTACTACAGATTGTTGGCAAGCATATGAGCAATATCTAGCCCAACACCAAGATACGAAACAGGCGCCGATGGCGCCTTTTTTTGCTTTCAGGGGCGGGGCAATAATAGTTTGTCCAATTAGACTAAGGCACCCGCTTTCTCAGCAAGGCGCTCGAAGGGGCGCATGCCGGGGCATGTAACGCTTTGAGCAACGCTGCTGAGGGAGCAGGAGGCAAGTATTATTGGATAAAGTATTTTTTCCTCGGCCCTTACTTACCAAACAATCAAAACGAGAATCAACCCTGCGCCAACAACTCTCGTAAATTAATAATCGCCGCGTTGGCTCGTGATATATAACTGGCCATCACCAAAGAGTGGTTCGCCAACAAACCAAAACCGCTACCGTTTAAAATCGGCCCAGACACCGACTCCTGAGTCGCCTCTAGCTCACGCACAATTTGCTGCATACTTACACCCGCATTTTTCTTTTCCAGCACATCCGCAAAATCAATTTCGACCGCGCGCAATATGTGAATCAACGCCCACGCACTACCTCTGGCCTCATAAAAAACATCATCAACTTCCAACCAAGGCGTTTTAATTTCCATTTCAACAGGTGCGTTCGTTGATTGTGCGGCCGCGATATCGCCCGCCAAGTCGGTATTCAAACGGCGCTGCCCTACGCTCGCACTCAAGCGCTGAGACATACTCCCCAAGCGCGACTCAACTGTCGCCAACCAATAGTTCAGGTTATCGGCCCGCGCATAAAACTGCGCCGAATGACGATCGTCATCCACCAAGCGATTCAAGTAGCCCTGAACCTGCTCCATGCCTGCACGGTACTCGTTTTCGGTGTTGGGCATAATCCAGCTAGAATTATCGAAATTGAAATGCGGATCCGCAATCATTAAAGCCTTATCTTCCACCGATTGCGATTGCGAACGACTATAGGCTTCGCGCAGCGCCTTACTCAGATCCCGAACCTGAATCAACACCCCATATTCCCAGTTTGCGCGATTATCTAGCCACACTCCAGGCGGAAAAATATCGTTCGACACATAACCATCGAGCATCACCTCCATCACCTCAAGTAATGCCACCGTCGTTGCAACCCCCGTCACTGAACCTTTATCGGCCGGCACGTAGGTCAGCGTTCGCGGCGCAATATCAAAGGTCTCCGGCTCCTGACTTTTAAACCAACCCCAAATAATAAGAAGCAACAACACAACAAGCAGCCCAATTAACGCCAATCGCAACCAAGGGCGACCATCGCTCACATCCTCAGAGACTCCCCGAAAAACATCAACGCACTTCATTCGAGTCGCCTGCAGCTGCCGCGCTAACTTTTGCAACATCATAAGCTTCAATCCCTACCGATAATCTTTAACATGAGTATAGACGCCACTATAGAGGTTCCAACAGATGAATGGCAGGGCTATTTCTACGCTGAATATCCCCACGAACACGATAGTCTGGCGTAGCCTCATTCATTGCTTGGTAGATCCAACGCCCCTCGGAGTCATTGCGTACCAAGATAAGAACAGCTTCTCCAGTTTTGGCCACACGCAACGCTATCTGCACTACAAGGCTGCGCGCACTGGCATTGCGCGCAGCCAGATCGCGGCCATTTAAATCGTATTTTTTAACCAGAAAATCATTCACATCCGGCGCTGGCAATTGGCGGGTTTCAGCCGCCGCAACTCGCCGCCGCAGCTCAAGCAAACTTACTGATTGCGGATAATACTCCTTAATAATTGATAAGAAATAACGGGCATGCTGCAAACTCCCCTCATTAAGTTCCCCCTCCAACATCGCAACATAAGCCGCCTCTATTTGCTTAAGCCCCCCGACGGCTCTCGCATTCCCTGCATCAATCAATAGCACAGCCTGATATCGGTCATAGGCATTATTATGCTGCGGCTGTGTGTAACGCTTAGCCAAATAAGCCGTATCCGCCTTCTCCAATACGCGATCAATTAAAGCTTTCGGCGCCGAAGATCCTTGCGCCACGGCAAGCGGCACAATAAAAAATAATGCCAACAGCCCTGCAAAATTGACAAAAAGCTGTTTATTGCGCCATGTAATGCAGACATATTGTAAGACGTTCACCACGATATTCGTTTCCAAAAAAAGCGCACCCTTATAAGCTGTCAATCGAAAATAAGCGCCCACGATACCGCTAGTAATGCTTATAGAAAAGGGGTATAAGAGCCCCTACCGAACGATTGATACAATAAAAATCGCCTTGTCCCTGCGAGACAAGTCACAACAATCGATCGTTTTTTAAACAAAGGGATTCCGAAACCCTTGGTTTTGATAGAATGGAATTCTCAATAAGAAATGCTGTCGAACAGCAACGTCAAAAAATAAACCACTCAACTCACTCAGAAGTAATAAAACGCCATGAAACTGATAACAAAATTATCACTATTGCTGGTACTGGCAGCCTCCGCGTTCAGCGCCTTTGCCGACACTGCGCTAGTAGAAACAAAAGATGAGTTCCTTCCTGTTGAAGAAGCTTACAAGGTTTCCCTATCCCCCGAAGGTGACAAGGTATACCTAGACTGGAACATTGCTCCCGGCTACTTCATGTACAAAGAGAAGTTCAAGCTGACCGCTAGCACACCAGAAACAAAGACAACTTTGGCGCCGCTGTTCGAAAAGGGCAAAATTAAATTTGATCCCTATTTCAATAAAGACTTAGAGATATACTACAACGCAACGCGCATTACGCTGAATACCGCCGAACTTGGTGAAAAATTCGAGCTAAAACTTCGCTCACAAGGCTGTGCTGATGCAGGCCTATGCTACGCGCCGCGATCACAATATTTTCAGATCGACCAAGCAACAGGTGCCGTTAGCGAAACGAAGAAAGCCACGGTAACGCCAGCAGCCGATCAAAAAGAAGTCATCCAAGAAGGCAGCACGGCACCTGTGGCCGCCATTATTCCTGAAGAAGAAACTCGCTCTTTTTTCTTCTATATATTGCTCGCTATTGGCGGCGGCATCATCCTCAACTTAATGCCTTGCGTATTCCCAGTTCTTTCGCTTAAAGCACTCAGTTTCGCCTCTCACTCCGAAGGCAACCATAGCCACCAAGCACACGGCTGGGCTTATACCGGCGGCGTTATTGGCTCATTTGTCGTTGTTGCTATTGCCATCATTGCATTGCGCTCTGCCGGCACTGCAGCAGGTTGGGGTTTTCAACTTCAGTCACCCATTTTCGTTGCAGCTGTTATGTACCTTTTCTTGGTTATGGGCTTAAGCTTATCCGGCGTGATTTACTTCGGCACCGGCCTGATGGGCGTTGGCCAAGGCCTAACCAATAGTGATGATTTAAAAGGCTCATTCTTTACCGGCGTATTAGCCGCTGTTGTTGCCAGCCCATGTACAGGGCCAATGATGGCACCAGCACTTGGCTTTGCACTCACCCAGCCTTGGTATACCTCAATATTTATTTTTATTGCCCTAGGCTTTGGTTTAGCACTTCCCTTCTTGGCCCTTAGTTACAGCCCCGCTTTGGCTCGCGCCTTGCCTGCACCGGGCACCTGGATGGAAGTTCTTAAGCAATTTCTTGCCTTTCCCATGTACATCACTAGCGCCTGGCTACTGTATGTTTTTGGTAATCAAGTCGGCATGACAGGCGTCTTCTTCTTAGCCTTAGGCGGTATCGCCATCGTTTATGCCATCTGGGTATTCCAGCATGTACCAGAAAAAGGGCTTGGCAAGTGGATCGCACGCATATCGGGTTATGCCGCTTTAGTCGCCGCGGCCTACATCGGCTTCAACGGTGAAACCTTCAAAAAAGACGAAACATGGCAGAGCTATACCCCAACCATCGTGCAAGAGCTTCGCGCTAAAGGTCAGCCTGTGTTTGTGGATTTCACCGCCGACTGGTGCATCACCTGCAAAGCCAACGAAGCCATTGCTCTTGATCGCGATGAATTCCGCGAGGTGGTTGCCGAGCTGAACTACGCCAAGGTGAAAGGAGACTGGACGAATGAAGACCCTCAGATCACAGCCGTACTAACCGAATACAAACGCAGCGGCGTGCCGCTTTATCTGGTGTTCCCTGCAGACACCAGCAAACCCGCTGAAGTGCTCCCCCAAATTCTCACAAAAGATATGGTGCTTGAAGCCCTTAGACGCAACGCCGGCGAGAGAAAAGTCGCAACCAAGTAACGCTCCAACTACCAAGAATCACCCAAAGGGCCTTAACAAGGCCCTTTTTTATGGCCACGCCATAACAGAACACCTCACATAACGCATCCGCAATCTAACAACTCCTGTAATATTCGGCAATTTAGCAGGCATTTGCTGAGATTTCCCTTAAACCCTCTGATTGATCTAGACAGCCAGATACAATTTAGGCACAATCACGCCCTACTTTTTTGCGAAGCGCCCAACGCTACAGCCGACACCATGCGTGCCGGCAGCTAGGCATATCAACGAGGTTACTCCATGGCAAATATTTTGGTTCTCCACGGTCCAAACCTAAACCTTTTAGGTACCCGTGAACCCGAAACCTATGGTCACTCCACGCTTGATGACATCAACAAAAACATAGAATCTCAATGCCAGAATGCGGGCCACGCTGTCACTATTTTGCAAAGTAACGCAGAGCACGAGCTGGTCGATGCGGTTCATAAAGCCCGCGTTCAGCTCGTTGACTTTATTGTAATCAACCCGGCAGCGTTCACACACACCAGTGTAGCCCTAAGAGACGCGCTGGCAGGCGTGGCCATTCCATTTGTGGAATGCCACCTTTCGAATGTGCATGCACGCGAGCCATTTAGGCAGCATTCGTATTTATCCGATATCGCCAAAGGTGTTATTTGCGGCTTTGGCGCCACCAGTTACACGCTTGCACTGAGCGCAGCATTTGATGCGTTAAGTTCAAACACTTAATTTATTGATCCCAAAAGAAGAGGTCATCATGGATATTCGTAAAATCAAAAAGCTGATTGAGCTACTTGAAGAATCCAACATTGAAGAATTGGAAATTAGTGAAGGCGAAGAGTCTGTGCGCATTAGCCGCGGCTCTCGCAACCAAATGGTGCCAATGCAAGCTTATGCGCAGCCCGCACCATTAGCGCCAGCCCCTGCTCCAGTTGCAGCGCCGGTTGCAGCAGCACCAGTCGTGCCTGCAGCTCCCACAGGCCATGCCGTTAAATCGCCAATGGTAGGTTCGTTTTACGGATCGTCTAGCCCTGGCGCCGACAGCTTTGTAAGCGTTGGCCAAACTGTAAAAGTTGGCGACGTTATTTGTATCGTTGAAGCCATGAAGATGATGAACCAGATCGAATCCGATAAAGCCGGTGTGATCGAAGCCATTCTCGTTAAAGATGGCGAGCCCGTTGAGTACGACCAGCCTCTCGTTATTATCGCCTAAGCCACTGAGGAATACCCATGTTGTTTGACAAGGTTCTCATAGCCAACCGCGGTGAAATTGCATTGCGCGTATTGCGCGCTTGCAAAGAGCTCGGTATTAAAACAGTTGCCGTCTACTCACAAGCCGACAAAGACTTAATGCACGTTAAGCTAGCTGACGAGTCTGTTTGTATCGGCCCGAACGCTTCGACCAATAGCTACCTAAACATCCCTGCGATTATCAGCGCAATGGAAATTACCGATTCGGTTGCCGTGCATCCGGGTTACGGATTTCTGGCCGAAAACGCAAATTTTGCAGAGCAGGTTCACAAGAGCGGCTTCACTTTTATAGGCCCCGATGCCGACACTATTCGCCTAATGGGCGATAAAGTTTGCGCAATCGAAGCCATGAAAAAAGCCGGCGTTCCTACCGTACCCGGTTCCGACGGCGCCCTACCTGAAGATGACCCGCAACGCTGCTTGGACATTGCGGCCCGTATTGGCTACCCGATTATCATCAAAGCAGCCTCTGGCGGCGGTGGTCGCGGCATGCGCGTTGTAAACACCGAGGCCGCGTTAATTAACTCCATTAACGTAACCCGCTCAGAAGCCGCCGCCGCATTTGGTGATGGCACTGTGTACATGGAGAAATTCCTCCAGAACCCGCGCCACGTCGAAGTTCAAGTTCTGTCAGATGGACAAGGTAACGCTATCCACCTTTACGATCGCGATTGCTCACTGCAACGTCGCCATCAAAAAGTACTGGAAGAAGCCCCAGCCCCGCACCTTAACGAAGAAGCTCGCCAAGCGGTTTTCGCATCCTGCGTTAAAGCTTGTATTGATATAGGCTACCGCGGTGCTGGCACTTTCGAATTTCTGTATGAAGACGGCGGTTATTACTTTATCGAGATGAATACCCGTATTCAAGTCGAGCACCCCGTTACCGAAATGATCACCGGCATCGACCTCATCAAAGAGCAAATTCGCGTCTGCTCCGGCTTGCCCCTAAGCATCACACAGGATGAAGTGCAGGTTCGTGGTCACGCTTTTGAATGTCGTATTAACGCCGAAGACCCAGACACCTTTATGCCAAGCCCCGGTACGATCACCTCGTTCCATGCGCCCGGAGGTTTAGGCGTGAGGGTTGATTCGCACATTTATTCCGGCTATAAAGTACCGCCTTATTACGACTCGATGATTGCCAAAGTGATCACCCACGCACGCGATCGCTCAGCCGCATTAACTCGTATGCGCGTTGCGCTCGACGAACTGATCATTGACGGCATTAAAACCAACATTCCCTTGCAGACTGATCTTGTTCGCGATGGTGCATTTGGTGAAGGTGGCGTTAACATTCACTACCTCGAAAAGAAATTGCAGCTAAAGTAGGCAACGACCTACCCAGCACCCAAACTTGAGCGGTGATAGCATTCAAACCAGAGTGCAGACCGCTTAAGCTTGGGTGTTTTTATTTTTACACTCCAATAGCGCCGTGCCACCAGCACTATTTGCTAGTAGCTTTATCAGAGATACCACATGCCTTGGCTTGAAATCCACATTAATACCAACCGCGAAGATGCTCCTGCCATTGAGGATCAGCTCATGGAAGTTGGCGCACTCTCTGTCACGCTACAAGATAACGCCGACCAACCCATATTTGAGCCAGCGCTGGGCGAAACACCTCTTTGGTCGGCAACGCGTGTTACCGGATTATTCGAAGCTGAGGTTGACACTTCAGCCATTGACGCACAACTAAAGCTAACTGCCGCCGCAACGTTCAAGTGGCATATCGTTGAAGATAAAGACTGGGAGCGCGAATGGATGCAACATTACAACCCCATTCAATGCGGTGATAATTTTTGGATTTGCCCTAGCTGGTTAGCACCACCGGACGCCAACGCCGTTAACCTACTGCTCGACCCCGGCCTAGCATTTGGCACAGGCACCCACCCAACAACTTTTCTCTGCTTACAGTGGCTAGCCACCCAACCCTTAACCCACAAAGACGTGATTGATTACGGTTGTGGCTCGGGCATTTTAGGTATAGGCGCAATTCTGCTCGGCGCCAAACAGGTGCTCGGCGTAGACATCGACCCTCAAGCACTCCTTGCTACCCAAGACAATGCGCAACGCAATGCCATCGCTCCCGAGCGCTTCCCTGTTGTCTTTCCCGATAAGTGCTCTAGCGAGCAAGTAGATGTTATGGTCGCCAATATTCTTGCCGGCCCACTGGTAGAGTTAGCCCCAAAACTCATCGCATTGGTAAAACCTGGCGGTAAGCTATGCTTATCAGGCATTTTGGCAACCCAAGCTGAAGCCGTGCAAGCAGCCTATGCACCATTTTTTAACTTTGACCCGGTGGCGCAAAAAGAGGAGTGGGTTCGCTTGACCGCAACCAAACGCGCATAGACAATAACCAATTTGCCCTTTTCGCAACCGAGCTATAACAAAAACATATGACAAGCTTGATAACCCGCTGCCCCAAGTGCGCCACTGCGTTTAATGTCACAGAAGCGCACCTCAACACCGCCAATGGTGCAGTTCGCTGTGGTTCCTGCCTCAATGTTTTTAACGGGCGCGAAAACCTTACCAATAGCCTACAAAAAACACCGGCAAATACGCTGTTGGATGATGATGACGATCTACTGATTAGCGACGACCTCGAACTTGACGAGTATCGCGACGAAAAACCCGAGATCGACCCATCAGCCGAGCGGGTTAAAAACATCCTCAATAAAGTCGAAGAGCAATCCCCAACAGAAGTCGATGAGGATGAAAGCTGGGCATTACAGCTACTAGAAGATGAAGGACATAACCCATCACAACTGGGGCTTAACAAAAAAGCCCCTAGCGAAACCGCGGCAGAACAAACACCTACACCTACACCTACAAAAAGTCTCGAGCCAGAAGTACCTCAAGCCAAGGCCCCCGAACCGGCAAGCACTTCTCAGTATTCTCAACCCGACACCAACGCGCAAAAAGACGCATCCGTAGCAATGTCGTCACTATTGGATACAGCAAACTCTGTTGATAGCGACAATACCCCAAGCACGGCAACCAACCCCGCCGCAGAGGCGTCCGAAAACACAGAACCCACCGCGGCAGCTAAAAAAGCTGAAGAATACGCCGCCTCCAAAGCTGAAGAACCAGAACCCGAAGCGGAAATCGCCGAAAAAGACTTCGCCGAACTTCAACAAGAACTCGACACCGCCAAACAAAATACCGAGAGCGCACCCCAGGCTCCCCGAACACTCGTAGACGCCATTGAAGTTGAAGCTGTAGAACTTCAATACAGCGCCAAGCGCCCAGTCTGGTTAAGCCGATTCATTTGGCTAACACTCGCATTATTAGCCGGCGGTGCGCTTGCAGCACAAGTTGCTTGGCTTAAGTTCGACGAGCTCAGTATCCAAGAGCCTTATCGCCAGTACTATGCAATCGCCTGCGAACACATTGGCTGCGAATTACCGGTCCGAAAAAACATACGTAAAATACGCACTACAAACCTCCTTGTGCGCACACACCCCAGCACAGAGGGCGCACTGTTAGTCGATGTCGTAATACAAAATCATGCATCCTTTGAGCAGCCGTTCCCCAAACTCGTTTTAATATTCAGTAATATTAAAAACAAGGTTGTCGCCAGCCGAGCGTTCGAGTCCAGTGAATATTTAGGCGGCGATCTCACGGGTGCGAGCATGATGCCCTCCCTCAAAGCAATCCACCTATCACTTGAACTGGTAGATCCAGGTAAAGGTGCCGTTAGCTATAAGATTGTTATCGACGAGTAGCGCTCGAAAAACCAAGCACAGCGAGACAAAGTTTGGCCAAGCTGCTCAGAAAATGACAGGTGTGTGAAACGGCTTCCACTCTGACGACAAAAAGTCATTAAAGATTAGCTATTTTTTAGCCAATTTGGTCAAATTATACTTTTGAAAATAAGGCTGTAGAGGTATGATGGCCGCCCTTTTTTGAGGCGTCTAAACGGCCCGCTTTAAGCGTCAATGGCTTCCCCGAATCCAACTGCACTTCAGTTGTTTTAGCGAAAGAACCCACTGCGTTAGCAAGCC
>NZ_CEXWTU010000028.1:0-31836 GCF_982758155.1 Marinagarivorans sp.
GATCTCGACCTCCTTATCTTCGTTGCTCAAAGCGTTACATGCCCCGGCATGCGCCCCTTTAAGCGCCTCGATAAGAAAGTCGATATCTTCGCCTAATTGGATAAACTATTATTGCCTCGCCCCTTACACTAAAAAATAGAGCCTCTATCGTTAGACGAAAACTTAAAACCCTTTACCTGAAGTAGGAACAAGGAAGGTCAAAGTACATGAAAATTAGGTGTTACCAATTAAATATCAATATGCCGAAATCAAACAACTAGCCACACATCAAACTAGAACACTAGAGTAGCCAAACAATAATATCGAAGATGTATTTAATGAACAGGGAAGCCCCCCCCCCCTATTGATAGCGTCTCTGCCGGTGAGCAATAAAGCCGATAAGTTGAAACGCCTCTTCAGTCCAACAACAAAGAAAAAGCCATACCATCAATATCGCCTATAGCCCGCAACCCTTAGGGCTTTATTGGGTTGTTTGGGTTAACAGAATAGGTAAGAATGGCGGCCTATTATCCTATGTGGCTGCGCATACATGCTTAACCCAACCTCTACACGTCTCAATAAATACATCAGCGAAAGCGGATTATGCTCTCGCCGTGATGCCGACCGCTTTATTGAGCAGGGGAATGTCTATATCAATGGCAAGCGCGCGCAAGTGGGCGACCAAGTGGGCCAGAACGATAGCGTAAAAGTGAACGGCCAACTCATCGACCCACCCGACAACAACCTTGTGCTTATAGCCCTTAACAAACCCGTAGGTATTGTTAGTACTACAGAACAATCTGAGCGAGACAACATCGTCACCTTTGTAAACCACGGGGTGCGCATCTTCCCTATTGGCCGCCTAGACAAGGATTCGCAGGGCCTTATTTTTCTTACCAACGAAGGCGATCTTGTCAACAAAGTATTAAGAGCGGGCAACAACCACGAAAAAGAGTACCTAGTGACCGTCACGCGACCCATCAGCGATGACTTTATTGCAGGCATGGCCAACGGCGTTCCCATTTTGGGTGCCGTCACCAAAAAATGTAAGGTGGTTAAAGAGTCACAATACGTGTTTCGAATCACGCTAATACAAGGCCTTAATCGCCAAATACGCCGAATGTGCGATCACTTTGGTTACGACATTAGCAAGCTAGAGCGTGTTCGCATTATGAATGTGGACCTAAAAGGCATAGCCCTAGGCGACTGGCGCGACCTTACTGAAAAAGAAATGGCCGGGCTTTTTAAGATGATTGAAAGCTCCTCCTCTGAGGCGCCATCACAACAAAAGCCTCGCAAACAAACTAGCAATCCTAAAAAATCGAGCACAAAAAACAACGACCGTAACACTAGTAATAAACGCGGCCCCACCCCCAAAAACACCCCTACTAAAAGTAAGCGCCCTAGCAGCACGGGTAACAAAGCCGCAAAAGGGAAACCCAGCGCAGCCAATAGCCGGCCAGCAAAAGCGACAGGCAGCAAGCCCGCTAAAGGCGCAAGGCCTAAACCGAGCAGCACAAGAAACCAAACGAAAAATTCAACATCAAGAGCAAAGAAAAGGTAAGTAAAAAGACGTGGAGCCTACCCACCCGAGACAGGCTTGCTAACTTATGTATAAGCACAACGCCAATGCGTGAAGATTTTAACCAAACCCATAATGAAAAAACATTACTCTGTATTAAAGGCCATTTTTTAGCGGTAAGGAAAATTTATTCCAACAACGTTTCTGCCAGCAGGCTTTCGAGTGAAAACGCTAACTTCAGAGCCTTTAAACGGCTCAAATGCTTTTGCAGCGCAATGATGTCATCATTCACCCAGGCATTAAAACCAGCATAGAAGTCTAATTGCGCGAGCTGACAGCGATCAGAATCATTGTCTTTCAAAATATCGCCGTAAAACGTATCACCATTCATTAATTGAAATAACAGTGCTGACCAAGGATTATTATGCGACAACTGACTAGACTTAGGCCAAACATCATCAAAAGTAATAGCCTCATCCTCAGCATGCGCTACCGCCGCGATTAATCCTGCGAGCAAAACATCGTAAGAACCCAAGGGGTATTTTGCACTGATATAACCAGGGTAATACTCTACCGCCAATGACCATTGCTCAGTTAACATTAAGTAATCGATATAAGCCCTGCCCTGCGGCTGAGTTTTTAAATCCGCAATTTTATTCGCTTGCTCAAAAACCTGTTTCGCTTTATCCAGCTCACCACTATAAATATACAAATACGCCGCTTGCCAGAGGCTGGTCAACTCTGCTTTATTAGCCAGCATGGCCGCCTCATTGAGCATAAGGGGCGTTAAACCCAGCACCCCATAAATAATACCCACGGGGTAATGAACGTCAGCGTCCGGATTAATTTCTAATACTTTACGATACAAGCTTAATGCAGGCATTAACGCATCCGCCTCATCTTGTATGCAGGGTTTTTCTAACGCATTTTGATAAAGGTGATTCGCTAACGTATTGAGATACAAGGGCTCTAAAGGATCATTTCGCGCGGCCTCAACAAGCGTAGCTTCTGCCAACATTTCGTGCCCCATAACCATGAGATGCTCAGCAAACACCGACCTTACTGTCGCGTTAAGCGGCGAATCTTGTACCGCCAGCAATAGGTTTTGCAATAAAAGTCTATCCGTAATGGCCGCAGGTTTTAGCACTTTAATAGCCACGTTGCGCTGATAAGCGGCAAAAGCCGGTGGGAAATATTCCCGCTGAATTAAAGGCGGTAACTTCGGATACACATGCGACAGCCCAGCCCAACTTTCCTTATAACTCAGCAAAGTATTGTCTAGCATTTGAGCATTTAAATAGTAAAAACTGTATAAACCACGCAACGCAGGAACATAGCCTGGAGATGCATCCAACAGCCCCTTATAACCTTGTAAAATAGTTCGCCCCAAATGATCACTAGGTGCTTGAAGGTAAACCTGAACATCCTTATCGATCTGAGTAACGGTATTAATCGGCAGTAAAGCCCCGTGGATATTTGTAGGTAACACTTTATGCTCGGTGCTTGCACACGCCACTAAACACAGCGCAGTAACAGCTATAAAAATACGAGCCAGAAAATGGCTCATGGCTGCGTATATCCCAATTTTTCTGCCAATTTAAAGGAAGCGGCAGCTTCATCTAATAGTGCGTTATAACCCTGAGCCAACCCCAGTAAATACAGGGCTTCACCGCTATCAGGGGCAAGTGCAGCAACTTGCTTGGCTGTAACGAGTGCTGTCGAAAATTGCCCGCGCGCTAGACTGCCCCGAATCCCCTCAAGCATTTCTGCTACATTATTTTTAGCCGTCAAGACCTTATCATTATTCTCCACAGCCCCAGCGATGTTGTAGGCTACCGCAAAACCTTTTTCATCAATCAAACTCATTATCGCTTCATAAAAGGCTGCGTAAGCTACTTTATCCAGTGTAAGAGAAGGTAAGCTCAATTGAGCTTCCACCTCGATTCCTGTTGGTTTACTTTGACTTTTTTGTATCACTGAAAACCATGGCGTGGTGATATTGGGGCCTACACTAATTAACTCCTGATATTCCTCCTCTGCTTTTTTGAAGACAACCCTAGTCTCAAGCACAAAACCCGGATCAAGTTGAAAGGGCTGTACGCGCTCACTGGGTTTGTGCCATTGATAAATCCCTGCAAACACGCCTAACAACTGACTTACATTAAAGCTAATACTTTCTGGCTCATCCTGGCGCCACGGTGTTTTAAAACGCCAAACACCCGAAATCTTAAAGGGTAACCAAAGGTTTTCTGCGTTTTCTACTTTTAACTGAGTCAGCTCAGCATTACCCATTAAGCTTGCAAGGCTGTCCTTTAGGGCTTTTTCTTTCTCCGCTTGGTACATCCACGTCGAGCGCAAACTTTGCTCATAAATACCGCTTAAGCTTAACGAAAAGTGCGCGATCACAGGCTCATCAAGCTTTCCATCGCTTCCTGGCGGCTCAAAAACCAAACTCAATTGTGCCCGATGCGATTTGATGGGTTTATTTGGAATGATGCTTAACGAGCGCTCACCTTCTTTTACAATTAAAGCCGGCTGACCTTCTAAGCTAATTCCGCCGCCCGGATAAAGCTGTTGATCCCCGGAGGTATCCAACCACATTGCGGGATGCCCCTGCTGTGCCGGCACATGGGTAATCATGTGGTCAAAATAAACACTCGGCACAGGCATTTCGGGCAGCCCCATGGCACGTGTTGCGACTAATGCCGGATAGGCCTCAACGCCAAGCGCACGTAACAACGCCACGGCCAATACAGTTTGATCCTTACAATCACCATAGCCATTTTTATAGACGTCCGGGGCTGAATGCGGCTCGTAGCCCCCCCGCCCCACATGCGCAAAAACATAACGCACTTGCTCATTCAATAATTGATAAACCGCACGCACTTTTTCATCATGGGTTGTCGCTCTGGCTGCAATACGCTGCACTTCAGCTGTGAGCTTTTTGTCCAATTGGATATGTGGCGCAAATAACGCTTTTGCCCACTCCGCTACCGATTGCCATTGGTTTGCTGTAGAAACAGAAATAAAGGGCACGATACCGTCCTCCCTTGGCATATAGGCTTGCAACGGTATTGCACCTAGTTGCTTAGCCGACCAATGCCACTCCCTGCCGGCCGCTGAATTTTTGGTACTGTGTTTAACCCTATCAGGGTGGGATATTGCCGTTTTTAAAGCCAATGTTTTTGGACCAACTAATGTCACTTCTCGCGAGATAACAGGGTCCAGGCGCGAGCTTTGTCCTCCCGCTCGCCCTTGCCACCAATAAAGCCAAAAACGCGAAAAATAAGCCTCCGGCATAATGGCGGCAATACCTTGGCGGGTGTACTGAAACTCAATAATGCTGCCGGGCCTAACATTCGGTAGCGAAAAGGTCAGCTCTTTGCGATCTTGATAAAAATTATTCTGAGAAGGACTTTGGACCTGAATAGCATCGGGGAGTACATCCTCCAACCTCCCCTGCTCGGTCAATACACGCGCGAAATCGAGCGTTAATGTTTCAAAATGTTCGTTATAAGGAATAGTCACTTGGCTATAGTCGCGCGCAGCCTCATCATCGATAATTGCGACCGAGAGATACACCACTGTATTAGGCAGATTCTCATCACTAAGGATAATATGCGATTTCCGCAGCAGTACCTCCGCACCCGCATAAGGAGAGGCGCTATAGGCCGCCTTTTGCTCGCGCAAGGCACCTGCAAGACTTTGCGGGCTCGGCTCCGCAGCTTGCACGACTAAAGAGCACCACAAGCCTCCGAACAACATGAGCCCTAATAATCCAATCAGCCTCGAATTAAAATCCATAACCCAACAAATCATGACCCAATTAAACATACCGCTTCCTTCAACAATCAAAACCGCGCAACTTTGCCGTCATACCGCGAAATTGAGCCTACAACTGGAAAACACATAGCGTGCATTTTTTAGGCGTATTGATTATGCTAAGCGCCTTTTATCTAACTGCCCGTCAGGCTAGGCTTTGCGGCCTGACTAATACGCCACAGAGAGCCCGCGATGATATCCTTTTTTAGCCGCTTGTTTAAAAAAGCACCGAGTGCAACCCCACACTCAAAGACTAGCACCAATAATGCACAAAACCGTGCCAATACGCCTGCCGAAACAGAGCAGCCCGTAACACCCAGCCATTACGGACCGGAATTACTGACTACTGCACGCTCGCCTAAGGCAAGTAAACAGCGCACTGCCGCGCGCCAGCACATTGCTAAACTTCTTGAAGACAACGCAATTACGCTAGCGCAAGTAACCTCAGATGCTGCAAATACGGATGAACTCTTAAATATTTGCTGTTACAACATCGCAGCGGTAAACGAAATCTTAAGTACCATAGTCGACCAACAAGCACTTGCAGCAATCGCCAACGAGGCATCTGCCGCCCAAGTGCGAAAAGCAGCGGCCGAGCAAGTTACCGAGCGCGATGCATTGGATAACATGCTAAAAGGCGCCAAAGGGAAAGATAAAAACGTTTATAAAGTGGCTAAATCGCGACTTGCTCTATTTAAGGCCGAAGACGAAGCTCTTGCCCAGCGCCATGCTCACTTAGCCAGCATATGCACCGATGCCGAGCGTCACGCCAAGAAACCCTTCGACCACCTTTATACGCACAAATTTGTTAGCTTGGAGCAGGATTGGCAAAGCCACGAGGCCGACGCAACCACCGAATTGCAAACACGCTTTGACAGCGCTATAGCCAAATGCCAAGCCACCATCGACACCGAGGTCGATAAAGGTAAAGCCGCTGCGCTAGCCGAGCAGCTGGCCAGCAGTATGGTAACCGCTATTGATGCCGCAACGTTAAACGTTAGCCAAACTGCACAAGCATTGTATGACGCGCAAACCCTTGATGCCTAAACTATCAAACAGTATCAAGAGCAGGTTAAAGAGCAAAGCCTAAGTGTGCAAACGCAAATTAACAGCGGGCAAAGCTCTAACGCGAAAAGTAACGAGCAACAAAAAGCACAGCAAAAAGCGCAGCAACGTTTTTACCAGGCAATAGAAGCCGCGCAAGCTCTGCTTAAATTCGTAGAGCAAAGCGGTACCGTAACAACTTTAGTGAATACCCTCATCGAACAAGATAAAGCAGCGGCCGAACAAACGCGCAAAGCTATCTCTGCACAGCTCAATATCCGCCATAATTTACCCGAGTTAAAAAGTGACGCAGCAGACAACGCTAAAGCCGCTATTGCTCAATGGCAGCAACAGCAAAATGATATTGCCGCAAAACGTAAAGCCCAGATTGCTCAAATCAGCGATCTTATCCGCCGAGCGAATATAGCCGCAACCAGTGGCCAAGTTAGGCGTGCGCGCGGTATAGCTAAAGAACTCAATGAAAAACGCACCGAACTTACCGATATTCCCGTGGGCATAACCAACAAGCTCGAGCAGCTAGATGACACAATGGCTAAGCTTGGCGATTGGCACGATTTTGCCGTAACACCTAAGAAAGAAGCCTTAGTTGAGCAAATGACCGCATTACAAGCGTCAGTGTTAGCACCTGATGACCTGGCCGATAAAATTCACAATTTACAAGATGAATGGAAAGTCTTATGTAAAGGCGGCCAAAACCAAGATGAAGAACTTTGGCAAGCCTTCCAAAAAAGTGCCGACATCGCGTTTGAACCTTGTAAAAAGCACTTCGCCGCACAGACTGAAATGCGCGAAAAAAATGCCGATGCACGCAAAGAATTAACGCAGCAACTTGAACAATACCACGAGGCCTATAACTGGGAACAAGCCGTGTGGAAAGATGTCGAGCAAACATTGCGGGTGGCCAAGGATACGTGGAAAACACTATGGCCAGTACCTCGCCAACAACAAAAAGAGCTGCAGGCCACCTTTGATATTACCCTAGACAAAATTCACGGCCAAATGAACAATGCTTACGAGGCCGTCAAGCAACAAAAAGAGCAACTCATCGCGCAGGCGGAACAAGCCGTTCAACACAGCGACCCGAAACAAGCTGCTGAAGATATCAAAAAACTGCAGCAAAATTGGAAGCAAGCAGGCCGGACCTTTCGAAAAGTTGATCAGCAGCTATGGTCTCAATTTCGTGCACTTTGCGATGAGGTTTTTAATAAGCGCCAAAATATTTTTGATGAAGCCAACGCCGAGCGAGATCAATTAACAGCTAAAGCCAATGAACTTATTCAACAACTTGATGCAATCGCACAAGAAGATGGCGAGAAGTTGCAAACACAAAGCAGTGAAATTAGTGATGTAAAAAAAGCATTTTCAGAGCTAGGCGAACTACCCAAAACTGAACACAGTAAATTCCAAGCATTATTAACGAATATCGATCGCAAAATATCGACTCATCGCACTACAGCACAACAACAAGCATGGAAAAGTTTATTTACTCTAAATACTGAAGTCAGTGCGTTTGAACTCAGTACGGACAACAGCGAAACAGAAACCCTAAAAGCACTTCTGAGCAGCACTAAATTACCCAGCGGTTGCAAAGAGGTTTTTCAGCAGCGTATTGATGCTATAGCTGCTGAAGGAAATATAGACAGCGCTTCAAGCGAGAATGCTCTACGTTTACTGTGTATACGTGCAGAAATTGCCAAAGGGATTGAGAGCCCTAGCGAAGACAAAGCTCTTCGCATGAGCTACCAAGTAGAGTCACTGAAGCAAAATTTTGGCGGCAGTAATCAAACAGATAACGCTGAAAGCTTGGCGCGGGAATGGATTACCGTTAGCCACTGCAAGCCTGAAAAACTCCAAACGTTACAGTCGCGCTTTCTACAAAATACGTTTGATCACCAAGCCGCCACAAAAGAAGCAGAGCCCGCGTAAAGAGATTATTGCATTTGGATCTATAGCGAGAGTATTTAGAAATACTCTCGCTATAACCACAAAAAAAGCCAGCATCTTTTGATGCTGGCTTTTTTATTTACTCATGCTTGTGTCGCTATAATTTATAACCTTAACGGAATAAACTATTACCCGTTAGCCCTACTAACTTGCGCTATTTCTTTTTAGGCCGGTGCTTGGCAGGCGGCTTACCTTTCTTGGCTATTTTCATAATACGGCTTTTCTTATCGGCAGGATTTTTGGTGAACTTATTTTTCCGCCCTTCGAAAGGATTCTCGCTCGACTTATAAATAATACGCATTGGCGTACCATGGAGATCCAACGCTTTACGAAACGTTTTTTCAAGATAACGCGTGTAATGCGCAGGCACAGCATCTGTTTGGTTGCCATGAATAACAATAATCGGAGGGTTGCTACCACCTGGGTGAGCATAACGAAGCTTAATACGACGACCATTCACCATATGGGGCGGATGAGTTGCCACCGCACCCTGCAAAATACGCGTTAAGAAGTTGGTCGACAGTTTATCGGTCGCCGCGTGATAGGCTTTTTCTATCGACTCGTATAAATGCCCCACTCCCGTACCATGCAATGCCGAGATAAAATGAAAGTCAGCAAAATCAATGAAGCGTAACTTTCGCTCTATTTCACTTTTAACGTAAGATTTGTGCTCTTGCTCTAAGCCATCCCATTTATTTAACGCAACGACTAATGCACGCCCCTCATTAAGCACTTGCCCCATAAGGTGCAAATCTTGATCGACCAAACCTTCCTCGGCATCAATCATCAGAATAACAACATTGGCATCGGCAATGGCTTGCAATGTTTTAACAATTGAAAACTTTTCGACAGCGAGAGTAATATTTTTACGTCGACGAATACCTGCAGTATCAATAATGGTATAAAGCCGACCAAAGCGTTCATAGTCGATATAAACACTATCGCGCGTTGTACCGGGCATATCGAAAACAACCACTCGATCTTCGCCAAGCATACGGTTCACCAATGTCGACTTACCCACATTGGGACGCCCCACAATAGCGATTTTTATACCTTTGGCTATAGGTGGTTCAGAAGATAACTCGCCCTCAATAAACTCACCCTCAGCCACATCGGCATCAACATCAATATCAATATCAACGCTTTCGTCGAGCGCTTCCGAAACGCCCAGCCTTGGCAATACCTCGAAGACTTCACCTAATAATTGTGTAACGCCACGACCGTGAGCCGCCGCAATACCGTGGACCTCACCTAAGCCCAACTCATAAAAAGTGGCTGTCGCAACGTCGTGATTTAAACCATCAATTTTATTCGCCACAACTAATATAGGTTTACTACGCAGCCGCAAAAAACTGGCAATTTGTTGATCTGCCGCCGTTAATCCTGCCCTACAATCGACCAAAAATAAAACGAGGTCGGCCTCTTCAATCGCTAATCGCGACTGCTCGGCCATCACGGCATCAATGCCCTCTTCTTCACCACTGAGACCACCAGTATCAATCACGATGAAGCGTTCTTCCTCGTAACTGGCTTCGCCGTATTTACGGTCTCGCGTTAAACCAGAAAAGTTAGCGACAAGTGCGTCACGTGATTTTGTCAGGCGATTAAACAATGTCGATTTACCGACATTAGGACGGCCAACAAGGGCTATTACAGGAATCATAAGGACAACCAATTAGGTCTGTTCAGCTGCACAATTACAGATATTTCGAACAGTATCAAACAACAAAACCCCCGCAATGTGCGGGGGTTTTTAAAAATACATCGACATTATCGAACGCTATTTCTGCGCCAAATGATGCGATTATGGCTTAGCTTTAACAAGGTAGGCACTTAAAGCACCATTATCCGCCAGAATATAGATTGTGTCATTGTCAACCAACATTGGCGAACCGTAACCGTTACCAATCAATGATGCTCTAGCCGCAAACGCACCCGTTGTAGCGTTAAAGGCGTGCAAATAATTAGAGCTATCGACAGCAAGTACAAAATTATTCAGCACCGCTGGCGAACCCACATTACGGCGGTGTAAATCTTTACTGTGCCAAAGCTCTTTACCAGAAGTTAGGCCTCGAGCAATAACATGGCTAGTTTCGTCGACATAAAAAACAGCATCATTATTTGCGGCTAATTCATTGAAAATACTAGCATCTTCAGCCCAGCTAATTTTCCCTGTTCCTCGGCTTACAGCGACGATTCGGCCATTTGCGCCTGCAGAGATAATAAAAGGACCGCTAGCTATAGGCGTTACATCAAGATCAACAGCGCGCTCAAGCTCGGTAATACCTTGCGGCTGGCTCACCCGCACAGACCAGCGAAGATCACCTTCTTGTGTTCCGAAGCTGAGTAACTGACCGTTATCGAAAGCTACGAACGCTTGCTTAGCCACCAACAAGGGTGACGCCTGAGCACGGAAAGTGAGTAGCGGCTGAGGATGATCATAATTCCACAGCTGTGCACCTGTTTCAGCATTCAAAGCAAATAAGCGGCCATCAATAGCACTTACAAGCACCTCCTGACCGTTACTTTGAGGCGGCGCTAACACTTCCGTACTGACCTTAGCGGACCATAATATACGCCCATCTTCTGCAGACAAAGCAAAGACATCACCATTGGTCGTCGCGGTATAGAGCACATCGTCATGCAAGCTAATGCCTGCACTAACGTCTTTACTCACTGCCGAGCGCCATAGCGTTTTACCATTTTTTTTGTTAACGGCAAATACGGCACCTTTATGAGTCACCGCAAATAGGGTGTCGCCCTGCTGAGCCAAGTAAAAGCGTTGATAGAGGCTGCCACCAAACATTGGCCGACTGTAAACACGCCCCGACTTAAAAGGCCCGATGCCGGTTGTGCGAGCATTGCCGTCTAATGATGTATGCCAGCGGCTGTTAATAACTGCCGTAGACTCAAAAACAGCCAGTTCGGCAGGTACAAGAGAAGCATCTTTAGCCGTGCAACCCACAAATAAACTTAGCGCCAATGCCACTAAGCCAAAGCGAACCAATGACTTCATTCAGCAGCCTCGGTCGGTGCTACAGCATGGGGATTAATACCGTGAGGGTTTGAACCAATCGCTAATGGTGATGCACTCGCAACACGCGCATTATCCATTTTGAATTTAAGAATGTTTGAACGCATGCCACCGTTAGATTCCTGCCCCTCGAGTGCCGCTACAGCAGATTCGAAAGCGGTATAAGCTTCATCTAAACGACCCAAACTCGCCAAAACATCACCGCGGGCTTCAGCATAGCCAGCCGTAAAGGCTTCCGAAGGCGCTGTAGCAAGCAGAGATAGTGCATCCTCGGTATTACCCAGCGCTGCTTTTACACGCGCCAAGCGTAATGTTGCTAACTCAATAGATGATTGTGTTTGGCTATTAGCAATTACCGCCCCGAGTAATTCAGCAGCCTTGTCGTACTCTGCCGCTTCAACAGCCATTTTGGCTAAATGAAAGCGGGATAAATCTGCATAAAGCCCTGTATTGTCCACGGCCAGTACTGCCTTAGCAGCTTCAACCACTCCAGCCTTTTGCTCTGGATTTAAAGTTGCATCACCCGCAGCCGTAGCCGCTGTAATAACCTTGTCATACAAACCCGAATTTGCTTGATCCGTTTTTTCCTGCGCGGATTGATAGGCACCAAACCCGAAATATCCTGCACTAGCCAGCACAACAGCGGCTACGGTAAATTTACCGTTATCTTTCCACCAACGCTTAAATGCTTCAATTTGCTCTTCTTCTGTTAAATGGTCGGACACAAGATTCTCCTAATATTATTGTTTCTTATTTCTACTCGATAACTTCATTAAGCATCCAAGCAGTTTTGTTTGTATAGCCCCTTAAACATCCATCAAGGCTTTAATTTCATTCACAATATCGCTATCGGGTATGTTCTTTTGCGGCTCATCACGACGCAGATGTTTGACGGTTACGGTACCTTCAGCCACCTCACTATCACCCACAATCAACGCCAATGTCGCACCGCTTTTATCGGCACGCTTTAATTGGTTTTTAAAGCTACCGCCACCGCAATGGCCGACGACGCGTAAAAACGGCATAGCATCGCGCACTTGTTCAGCAAGTGCAATTGCTTTGGTCTGTACATCGCCAACAGCGGCAACATAAATATCAACAAGATCATCAAGACCTTCAGGCAAGGCATTCAGTTCCACCAAGAGTAAAACTAAACGCTCAACACCCATGGCACAACCGAAAGCCGGTGTTGGGCGCCCGCCTAGATGCTCAACAAGCGTATCGTAGCGACCACCCGCACAAACAGTACCCTGCGACCCCAGTGACGTCGTTACCCACTCAAATACGGTGTTGCTATAGTAGTCCAATCCCCTGACTAAGCGTGGATTAACCTCGTAACTTACACCTGCAGCATCCAGTAGCTTTTTAAGCGTATCAAAGTGCTCTATGGATTCGGTCGATAAGTAATCGTGCAGGATAGGCGCATCATTGAGCAACGCTTGTGTACTCTGAACTTTGCTGTCTAGTATCCGCAGCGGGTTAGTCACTAAACGACGCTGGCTATCCTCATCAAGTTCAGTTTTGCGCGCCTCTAAATATTGCACCAAATCATCACGGTAGTTTTGTCGTGCTTCACTGGAGCCCAGCGTATTTATTTGAAGCGTAACAGATTGGCTGATACCCAATTCGCGCCACAAACGAGCCGTCAATATTAACAATTCAGCTTCAACATCGGGGTTAGAAAAACCAAAGGTTTCGACCCCTATTTGATGAAATTGTCTCAGGCGCCCTTTTTGTGGTCTCTCGTAGCGAAACATGGGCCCTTGATACCATAAACGTTGCGTTTGGTTGTAAAGCAGGCCGTGCTGTTCGCAAGCGCGAACACAGCTAGCAGTCCCCTCTGGGCGCATACTTAAGCTATCGCCATTACGATCATCAAAGGTGTACATTTCTTTTTCAATGATATCGGTTGCTTCACCAATACCACGTTTGAAAAGATCGGTACTTTCAACAATAGGAAATCTAATTTCATTGTAGCCGTAGCGAGCAAGTACATCACTGACGGTTGCTTCAACATGCTGCCATGCAGGAGAGTCGCTGGGCAGTAAATCATTCATGCCTTTAACGGATTGTATTTTTTTCAAGGTAAATCCTAGTATTCATTGAATCTTTGCCCAGTAATACTGAGACAATGAGAAAAATAAGCGGTAATTTTAACCTAAGGGGCAAGGCGATAATAGTTTTCCAGTGAGGCGAAGGAATCGGCTTTCTTACCAAGGTGCTTAGAAGGTCCGCATGCCTAAGCCTAGTCAGCAGGGTAACGCATCGATGTAGAACCCTCTTAATTAGACATTGCGGAGCATTATGTCGAGGAGCAGCTACCGAGGCATGCAACGCTTTGAACAACAAAGGTAAGGGCCTCGACATCAAGCATCAATGGATGAAAACTTGCTTTCCTCCCCCCTAAGCTTTAGCGATTATATTTTCCTCTAACGCTTCTTTTTCTGCAGCCTTACGACGAATCATAGCCTCCAGCTCATCCACTAAGTTTTCATTCCCTAGCTTAGTATTGGGCACACCGTCTTTATAAATCAAATTTCGAGGTGAACCGCCAGCCAAGCCTAAATCAGCTTCTTTTGCCTCGCCGGGGCCATTAACAACGCAGCCAATAATAGCCACATCGAGCGGAGTTTTAATATCTTCTAGGCGATTTTCGAGGTCATTCACCGTTTTAATAACATCAAAATTTTGACGAGAACAACTAGGGCAAGCAATGAAATTTACACCTTTCGTTCGTAGCTTAAGGCTCTTCAGAATATCCCACCCGACCTTAGCCTCTTCAACAGGGTCAGCCGCAAGAGACACGCGTAAAGTATCGCCAATGCCATCCATCAACAGCATACCAAGTCCCACCGCGGACTTCACCGTTCCCGAACGCAACCCGCCGGCTTCGGTAATACCTAAATGCAAAGGCTGATCTATTTCCTTAGAAAGCAAGCGATAGGCTTCTACTGCCATAAAGACATTACTCGCCTTAACGCTGACTTTAAAATTTTCAAAATTTAAATCATGAAGTATGTTTACATGTCGAAGCGCCGACTCAAGTAATGCCTGTGGCGTTGGCTCGCCATATTTCTTTTGCAAATCTTTTTCCAAAGATCCCGCATTCACCCCAATTCGAATAGGAATATTTAAATCGCGTGCTTTATCCACAACAGCTTGAATACGTTTTTCTCGACCAATGTTACCAGGATTAATCCGTAAGCAATCAACACCTAAATCCGCAACCTTAAGCGCTATACGATAATCAAAATGAATATCCGCCACTAAAGGTACGTCAACTTGCTTTTTAATTTCACCAAAAGCATCTGCAGCCTCTAAGCTTGGAACAGAAACTCGGACTATATCCGCACCGGCAGACTGAATGCGCTTAATCTGATCAACTGTTGCAGCAACATCACAGGTTTCGGTATTTGTCATACTCTGAACGGTAATAGGTGCTCCGCCGCCAACAGGGACATTTCCTACCATTATTTGCCGCGTTTTACGGCGTACAATAGGGGACTCGCAATACATAATTAACTCTTTAAATAATGGGCCACTTAAGGGCCAACTTGAATACGTAATACACGACGCCCAGGCCTAGCGGTTAACTCAAGCAAACGCCCGTTAACAAAACCTTCCACCGCATTGGCATCACCCACTTTAAGGTCGAAAGGTGCCCTACCAACCAATTGAATTTCATCGCCATTTTTTGCTAATTTTGCCAGCTGTTTATGGCCATTCGCATCAACAACCTCTACCCAGCAATTCGCATTAAAAACTAACTTTAAAACGTCATTTGATAGATCGTCAGCGACCACTACTTCGCTTTCATTCGCTGTAGTTTCTTCTTCAATCACAAGGCGTTGGGACGAGCTTTGTGATTGAACGGCAGAAGCCAAGCTTGAAACACTTGAATCAACAGTTGCAACAACGGGTCTTTTACTCTCTTCGACCGAGGCCACTAAATCCCGTGAAATTAAATTTTCATCGCGCTGTGTCAACGGCACTCTTTCCTCGCGCGTTACAGCGCTGGCAATCGATATATCCGCAGAGGTTTGTAAAGCCCGAAGATCTTGGGCATGTCGATCACTCGCGACACTTTCTTTCTGTTGCGCAAAAAACCATTGCCCTAAAGCCATGAAAATAGCCAGCGCAACTGCCGTTGCAACCCATGGAGTCCAGTTCGTCGCTTTTCGTGGCTGAACTATTGGATTATTTCGCTCATCAATAAGTGCTTTGCGTTTAAAATAATCTTCCACAACCCGAACTAAAGGCTTTTCATCAACACCAACATATTTTGCATAGGCTTTAACATATCCAATCACAAAAGCCGGCGCCGTACCGGCTAATGAATACTCATCCCGCTCAATAGCCTCTAAGCGAGTTTCAATTATTCGTGTCGCTTCAGATATCTGCACCAAGGACTTGCCCTGTGATTGACGTGCTGCCAATAACTGCTGCCCGGGACTCACCTGCCCCCCTTCAGGTAAACTCACGACAAAATCCATTTTGAACACGCAAGCACATGCATTATTGACCCTCTATTAGCGTTTTATATTCGAGATACTCTTTTGAATAACCAAACATGTTTTTTAATGCCAGTGCCTGACTGGAGACCCTATCTTGGTTATCAAAAATGCGCTCAATGCGAATACCCAGCCACAAGCTACGCGCAGAGGGTTCGGTCAATTTGTTGTAGCGATCTAAGTAGCGTTTAGCTGTAGAATAATCTTGACCTTGGAAAGCAAGATCCGCTAGTTCGATGGCTGAAGGCGCCAGAGTCGAACGAAGATTTAGAGAGTGCGTGAAAGCGGCTTTGGCGCGCGCTATATTCCCAATCTCCAGTGCGCACCTGCCCGCAAAATACAACGAGTTAGCCCGTTCAGGATACGACAAGTCTTTAGCGACCTCCTCGAACTGAACAGACGCGTCTTCATACCGCCCCTGTCGAGACAAAAATAGTCCGTATGTATAGCGTGAAGAGGAGACTTCTTTCTTGCCGGCATACTTTATACTTTTTTGAAAATTTACTTCTGCTGGCTCAGGCTCGCCATTCAGCTGGTGAACAAGCGCCAATCCCTGTAGCCCACGCGCATTTTTCTTATCTACCTCTAAAACATCAAGAAACTGCCGTAAGGCTTGATCCCGATTGCCCGCATCAAGGTATTTCATTCCAAGTTCAATACGAGTATCCATAGCCTTG
This sequence comes from Marinagarivorans sp., assembly GCF_982758155.1. NCBI lineage: Bacteria > Pseudomonadati > Pseudomonadota > Gammaproteobacteria > Cellvibrionales > Cellvibrionaceae > Marinagarivorans > Marinagarivorans sp. The sequence goes on from NZ_CEXWTU010000028.1 coordinate 16,555, forward strand.
GCAGGGTCGACCTTTGACGCTTTTGTTACGCCGGTAGAAACACAGCCGGACAATAGCAGAATGCTAAAAACTAAATTTATCGCCTTCATCGTTATTGTTACTCGTATGACTAAAACTAAATTAAGGATTTCCGCCCACAAAATTAACCACTTCTTCTGATGCTACGCCAGATAAACCATAACGCGCACTTCTTCGGGTAATATCATTGACCTCGCCTGCAAGCTGGCCGCAAGCAGCATCAATATCTTCACCTCTTGTCGTACGTACCGTTGCCGTATAACCGGCATCAATTAAAATAGTCTGAAAGCGACGAAGAGCGTTATTGCTGACGCGCTTGTAATTGGATAAATTAAAAGGGTTAAACGGAATTAGATTAATTTTGACAGGAATATCTTTTAACAACTCAGCAAGTTCGTGAGCATGCTCGGGGCGATCGTTAACGTGATCGATCAAGGTGTACTCAATCGTGATTTTACGACGATTATCCGGCAAGCCCGTAATGTAACGCTCAGCAGAAGCAAGTAACATTGCTATGGGATATTTTTTATTAATAGGTACAAGCTCACTTCGCAAAGCGTCGTTGGGAGCGTGTAAGGATATCGCCAAACAAGCATCGGTATGATCGCCCAACTTATCTAGCATCGGCACTACGCCACTCGTACTGAGAGTTACCCTTCTTTTTGATAAGCCATAACAAAAATCATGCATCATGAGATTCATGGCATCGACGGAATTATCAAAATTCAACAATGGCTCCCCCATACCCATCATCACTACGTTAGTGATTTTGCGAGGCCCCTTTTCGGCCAACTGGCCAAATGATTTAGCCGCAATCCATACCTGCCCAATAATTTCGGCGCAAGTGAGGTCTCGGTTAAAGCCCTGCTTACCCGTGGCACAAAAACTACAATCTAGCGAACATCCAACCTGTGAAGACACACACAGTGTTCCTCGCTCTCCATCGGGAATAAAAACGGTTTCAACGGCATTGTTACCCCCAACTTTTATTAGAAACTTACGGGTGCCGTCAATACTGTCTAGCTGCTTAATAAGTTCTGGGGGCCTGACTTCAGCCACTCCTTTCAACTTTTCACGCAGCACTTTACTGATATTTGTCATTTCATCAAAATCAGTAACGCCGTACTGATGAACCCACTTCATCACTTGCGTAGCGCGAAATTTTTTCTCTCCGATGCTCTCAAAAAAAGCGACGAGCTTAGCCTCACTTAGGCCCAGCAAATTCACGTACTCGGTCGTGGACTCATCCGTACAACTAGACATATGACCTGCTTGCCTTAACGGCTAAAAATTTCGTTTTCAGAGAAAAAATAACTAATTTCGCGTGCAGCTGAAGCTTCGGAATCACTACCGTGAACAGCATTGCGAGAAACTTCTTTAGCAAAATCAGCTCGGATAGTGCCTGGGGCCGCATCCGCTGGATTAGTAGCACCCATAATATCGCGATTTTGAGCAATTGCATTTTCACCTTCCAGCACCTGAACCAGTACCGGCCCGCTCATCATGAATTCTACTAATTCACCAAAGAAAGGACGCTCTTTGTGCTCGGCGTAGAAGCCACCAGCTTTTTCTTCGGTGAGAAGCATCATTTGTGCCGCAACAACTTTTAAACCTGCATCTTCAAACCGGCTATATATTTTACCAATCACGTTGTCCGCGACTGCATCAGGCTTAACAATGGATAATGTACGTTCTACTGCCATGGGTAACTCCGTTTCAATGTGCCGTACAGAGACGGCACTGTTAAAAAAAAGCGGAATTATACGGGTTTTTGGCGCAAAGTGCTAAGTAAGGGCGCACCAAATTGTAGCGGCAAGTAAAGCATTGCTCCGGCGGCACCCAGGTTTACCGCAGCCCTCTAAAAAAGACGCCTTTTACACACCGATAAAATAAACGCTCGGCATCGTACTAAGGTATCGCCTGCTATTGAGAAACAGTCAAAACACTCACAGAGCTAGCACAAAAAAGCCCCGTAGACTTAGATCATACGGGGCCTTATTTCAATTAATTCAATAACTGAAGCTACAGGAATCTACTGCAGTTTATATTTGGCGTCTTCGAATACTCGATTCTCAAAAGCCTCAACAGAGCCCATTGCCAACTGATTGCGAAGCTGCTGCTCCATAGCCTCGCGCTGCTCTTTAGGCAGACTATCTACAGCGCCATCTTCCACAGATTGAAGTAAAACAATAGTTAGTTCAGTCGCCCCACTCACGGTAGACGTTACCGGGCTTCCCTCAACAGGACGAGGCATTGTAAAAACCTCTCGAGAGACAGTGAAATTAACATCAGCACTGCTTCGCTCAATACCATCAAAAGACTTGTACTCATAACCCGATGCTTCAGCAACAGAATCAGCCGAGTCACCCTGCTCTAGAGCAATAGACACCTGCGAGGCGAGCGCTTCCAACTCTGCTGCGGCTTTCTGATCCGAAAGTTGCTTTATAATTGCAGTCTTCACTTGCGCTAACGGTTTTAATGCCGCGGGAACTTTTTGTTTCAAACGAATGACATAAGCTTTATCGCCACCCACCTCAACAACCGGGCTATTCTGACCTTGCGCATAAACATCCTCAGCAAAAGCCGCACTGGACAACAAGGGAGCCGCAGCAACGCCAACTCCTCGCCCCTTCGCAAATAGCGGAGTAGACTTTACTGTCAAATTAAGCGCTTGTGCTGTGCCAGCTAAGTCGGGCGCACCGAAAGACAACTCTTCCAGTATTTGGATCTTCTCCAAATACTCATTCGATGCCTTTTGCTCTTTTAGCATTGCAAGTAAAGCCGTTTTTCGGGCTTCGAAACTCGCTGACTCAGCCACAACCTTGCTGTCAAGACGAATAAAGTGGATACCCGAATCTGTCTCGACAGGAGGAGAAACCTCGCCTTCAGCCAAAGCCATGGCAGCCTCTTCAAAAGCATCAGGGAAAGCTCCCTCAACCAAAGTACCCAACTCACCGCCAAGCGCTTTCGAACCCAAATCATCAGAATAGGTTTTAGCGAGCTCCGAAAACGATTTTCCAGAAGAAAGCTCACTTTGTATCTTAGCGACCTTATCGGCAGCGCCAGACTCATCATTCACCAAAATATGAGAAACCTTGTACTCCGTACGCTCAGTAAATTCAGATTTCTCACGTTCGAACTCTTCACGTAACTCAGCATCGGATACCGACTGCATAGCGGTCAACGCGGCAATTGATAATTCCACATAATCCAAAGATATTTTTTCAGCTTCGGTAAACTGCGCAGCATTACTGCTGTAATAAGACTCTGCATCCTCATCAGAGACAACCACCTTAGACTCAACTAAGCTGCGAGGAATGGTCACTGTTGAAAAACTACGCTTTTGACCCGCTACAGCAGCCATAGCATCCAACTCCAAACGAGTAACGAATTCACTATCATTAACGCCCTTAAAAAGCTGACGTAACACGTACGCATTAGCTTCGCTTTTAGCCAGCGTTGCGGGCGTGTAACCATAACTGCCAATGTAGTTGTTCAATAAAGCACTATTAAACTCACCATCACGTGTAAAAGCCGCGGCCAACTCGCCTTTTACTATCGCCGGCGCTACATTCATCCCCGCATCAGCAGCCGCTTGATGAAGCGCTTTTTGCCGCACTAAATTCATCAATGCTGGTCCACGCAAGCGATCATCATTCAGCATGTCGTTGCTTTCTTCCAACTGAAACTGTTGGCGCAAACGACTTTTTTGCTGCTCTATTGCGCGCTGCAGCTCAACACGCTCAACATCTTCGCCATTAACGGTAGCAACCTCACTACCCCCAACAGAATTAACGAATAGAGATTCCACACCAAATAACACCATGGCAGCAACTGCCACCCCAACAACTATTTTAGCTGTTGGTCCCTTCATGTTCTCACGCAAGCCTTGCAGCATTGTGTACTCCTACCAGGTCCTTATCAGACCGCATATGAAAAAAGGCGCTGATATTAGCGCCTTTTGATATTCTTTGTACTCGACGCTGTAACAACTTTAGGCTGCAATTAACAAATTAAAGTTGTTACATGCCCGCAACGCGGACCCATTAATTAATTAACGGCATCCTTAAGCGCTTTACCAGGCTTAAATGTTGGAATCTTCGCAGCCGCAATTTCAATTGGCTGTCCAGTTTGCGGGTTACGGCCAGTGCGCGCTGCGCGATCTTTCACTAAGAAAGTACCGAAACCAACCAATGCTACCTGATCACCCTCTTTTAAAGCGTTGGTGATTGAGTCAGTAACTGCGTCCAGCGCACGGCCAGCAGCAGCTTTTGAGATGTCTGCAGAAGCAGCAATGGCGTCAACCAATTCAGATTTATTCACGAAACGAACCCCTCTTTATTATTCGATGCAAGTGTTTTTAAAAACCAATTCCAGCGCACCAACGCCTGTGACGCTTAAGCATCACGGGCTTTGCGCAAGCGACGGACTGCGTTTTATACCAACTGCACTGAAGCCGGTCAAGAAAACCCAGCAACTATTAGCATGCAGCCTCATATTTGCTCACCAAACGATCAAAAATGACCCATTTAGTGAGTACTGATACTACTCTTCTCGCCCTGCGGCTCAAATGCTGCCGCCTCTAATACAGCATACTCTTCATCAGAATAAGGCTTAGGCGAGTCTTGAAGGGCAACTTCAAACACCTCATCTATCCACTTGACTGGCTTAATCACCAAATCAGCTTTGATATTGTCTGGGATCTCACGTAAATCCCCTTCGTTATCCTTGGGAATTAAAACGACCTTAATCCCACCTCGATGAGCGGCTAGTAACTTCTCTTTCAAACCACCGATTTTCAGCACTTCGCCACGCAGCGTGATTTCGCCCGTCATTGCGACATCCGCACGCACAGGAATGTTGGTGTACACAGAAACCAGCGCTGTGCACATCGCAATACCCGCAGACGGACCATCCTTGGGCGTAGCGCCTTCTGGAGCATGAATGTGTACATCGTGCCTATCAAAATGGTCCGGCGCGATGCCGAGTACTTTCGAGCGCGAACGAACCACTGTGATCGCAGCCTGAATAGACTCCTGCATCACATCACCCAAAGAGCCCGTTTTTACCATGCGCCCCTTACCTTTAACGGCAGACGCCTCGATGGTTAATAACTCACCGCCCACCTGAGTCCAAGCAAGCCCTGTGACTTGGCCAACCTGATTTTCTTCTTCCGCACGCCCAAAGTCTGCCTTTTTGGTGCCCAGCAACTCTTCCAAATCACTGGCTTCAACGCAAGTCTGTGCATTTTTTTCTTCACTGCGGATATGCTTAGTCACCACCTTACGACACAGCTTGGCCACCTCACGATCCAACCCTCGTACACCAGCTTCACGCGTATAAAAACGAATAACATCTCGCACAGCCGCTTCAGTTACATCAAATTCGCCATCCTTCAGCCCGTTTGCCTTAATTTGCTTAGGAATAAGGTAGCGCTGGGCGATGTTCAGTTTTTCATCTTCCGTGTAACCCGGTATACGAATAACTTCCATTCGATCGAGCAAAGGCCCAGGAATATTCATGGTGTTTGAGGTACAAACAAACATCACATCAGAGAGGTCATAATCAACCTCAAGATAGTGGTCATTAAACGAGTTGTTTTGCTCGGGATCTAACACCTCAAGAAGCGCGCTCGCAGGATCACCGCGATGATCCATCCCCATTTTGTCAATTTCATCCAACAAGAACAGCGGATTTTTAACCTCTACCTTGGACATTTTTTGCACTAACTTACCTGGCATAGAGCCAATATACGTCCGCCGATGGCCGCGAATTTCAGCCTCATCACGAACACCACCAAGCGCCATTCGCACAAACTTACGGTTAGTTGCACGAGCAATCGACTCCCCTAAAGAAGTTTTACCCACACCAGGAGGGCCAACCAAACACAAGACTGGACCTTTAATTTTTCGAACGCGTTTCTGTACCGCCAAATATTCAAGAATACGATCCTTAACTTCTTCCAAACCATAATGATCAGCATTCAGAATCTCTTCTGCGCGCTTTAAGTCATGTTTAACTTTACTACGCTTAGACCATGGAACATTAATCATCCAATCGACATAGGAGCGAACAACGGAAGCCTCTGCCGACATCGGTGACATCATTTTGAGCTTATGCAACTCGGCGCGCGTTTTCTTTTCGGCCTCTTTCGGCATGCCAGCATCGGTGATCTTTTGCTCAAGCTCCTCATGCTCGGTAGGCTCGTCACCGGTCTCACCAAGCTCACGCTGAATTGCCTTCATTTGCTCATTGAGATAGTACTCGCGCTGACTTTTTTCCATTTGCTTTTTAACGCGGCCACGAATGCGCTTTTCAACCTGAAAAAGGTCCGCTTCAGCATCCATTAACCCAACAAGGTGCTCTAGTCGCTTGAGGATACTAAACATCTCCAAGATTTCTTGCTTTTGAGGCAACTCTAAAGACATGTGAGCCGCAATCGTGTCGGCCATACGACCAGGCTCATCAATGCCGTTAAGTGACGTCATCACTTCTGGCGGCACTTTTTTGCTCATGCTCACATATTCATCAAAACGTTTGAGCAGGGACTTAGAGTAAACCTCAGCCTCCCTAGGGTCACAATCATCAACAGGAATAGGTTTCACGCTAGCCGAGAAATAATTCTCCTCTGCTGACACAAGCCCAACCTCAGCACGACGGCGCCCCTCAACCAAAACTTTAACTGTGCCATCCGGCAGGCGTAGCATCTGCAGCACTTGCGATACAGTCCCGACGCTATATAAATCTTCCGGAGTAGGCTCGTCGACACCAGACTGCTTCTGCGCCACCAATAGAATTTGCTTATCATCAGACATAGCCTGCTCTAGAGCAGCTATCGACTTCTCTCGCCCAACAAACAATGGAATAACCATATGTGGGTACACCACCACATCGCGTAACGGCAGTAGCGGTAAAGTAATGGTAGCTTGACCATCGGCAGACGTTATATCCATCATTGAGCCTCTAGAATTTCCGCAATATACGGAGTGACCAAGAGGTATAAGTATGGCCTCTTTGCCAAAAAACAACGATAAAAAAGGCCTCGAATGAGGCCTTTTGAAGGTGAAAGCAACTTTTTATTCGTCAGGTGCGACTTTAGAGGGCTTATCGACCTTCTCATAAACCAGCAACGGCTCAGACTCGCCTTTAATAACGGACTCATCTACAACCACCTTAGTAACCCCCTCCTCCGAGGGCAACTTATACATAGTCTCAAGCAACACTGACTCCATGATGGAGCGCAAACCTCGAGCTCCAGTCTTGCGGGCCATTGCCTTTAACGCTACGGCTTTTAAGGCCTCCTCACGGAAGTCTATATCAACACCCTCCATCTCGAATAAGCGGGAGTATTGCTTAACCAGAGAATTTTTAGGCTCTGCAAGGATGGCCATCAACGCATCGGTATCCAACTCATCAAGCGTTGCCACAACAGGTAGGCGGCCCACAAACTCAGGAATCAAACCAAAGCGAACTAAATCTTCAGTCTCCAATCCCTTAAGCGTTTCACCGACATTCTCTTTCGCGTCTTTGCTCTTCACTTCAGCACTAAATCCGATACCGCCCTTCTCCGAGCGCTCGCGAATAATGCGATCTAAGCCGGCAAAAGCACCGCCACAGATAAATAGGATATTAGACGTATCAACCTGCAAGAATTCCTGCTGAGGATGCTTGCGCCCCCCCTGAGGAGGAACAGACGCTACAGTACCCTCGATAAGCTTAAGCAAGGCCTGCTGAACACCCTCACCAGAAACATCTCGAGTGATGGAAGGATTATCCGATTTTCTTGAAATCTTATCGATCTCATCAATATAGACAATACCTTGCTGAGCCTTCTCCACATCGTAGTCACACTTCTGTAACAACTTTTGGATAATATTTTCAACATCCTCACCAACATAACCAGCTTCAGTTAGTGTTGTTGCATCAGCGATAGTAAAAGGCACATTCAACAAGCGAGCAAGTGTCTCAGCCAGTAACGTTTTACCGCTACCCGTTGGCCCCACAAGCAAAATATTACTCTTGCCCAGCTCAACCTCACCCTTCTTTTTACCGCCCTTACGTAGGCGCTTGTAATGATTGTAAACAGCGACAGCAAGCACTTTCTTAGCCTGCTTCTGACCAATCACATAATCATCGAGTGTTGAGGATATCTCTTGAGGCGTAGGCAAAGCATCTGAACCACCTTCTGCCTCACTCTCTTGAACCTCCTCTCTTATAATGTCATTGCATAGATCAACGCACTCATCACAAATGAATACAGAAGGACCCGCTATGAGCTTGCGTACTTCATGCTGACTTTTACCGCAAAAAGAGCAGTACAGTAGCTTACCATTATCATCTTGATCTTTGGTGTGGTCGGTCATTAAACCTCTCCGCCAATTATTCTTCTCTCACAATTGGGACTAAACCTCTAAATGCAAATTAATTTAGACCCAAACACTTAAATTAATTACAAAAAGGGCAATCCCAGAACCCAAACAACACCGACACTAAACTATTTTGCTGTCGCCGGCAGGCGATCCACAAGAACCTCATCAATCAAACCGTAGGCTTTCGACTCTTCAGCACTCATAAAGTTATCGCGTTCGGTATCGCGTGCAATCTCTTCAGTCGTCTTGCCTGCATGTGAAGCCATCAGCGTATTCAAGCGCTCACGAATCTTGAGGATTTCTTGCGCATGAATATGAATATCACTTGCCTGCCCTTGCGCTCCACCAGAAGGCTGATGAATCATAACCCTCGAGTTAGGCAAGCAATAACGCTTCCCCTTCTCCCCAGCCGCCAAGAGAAATGCCCCCATACTGCAAGCCTGACCAATGCACATTGTGCTCACATTAGGCTTAATAAACTGCATTGTGTCGTAAATCGACAAACCCGCCGTTACAGACCCACCAGGAGAGTTAATATAAAGATGAATGTCTTTATCGGGATTCTCAGCCTCAAGAAACAGGAGCTGAGCGACGACTAAGTTAGCCATGTGATCCTCAACCTGCCCCACCAAGAAAATCACCCGCTCTTTCAACAAGCGCGAATAAATATCGAATGAGCGCTCACCGCGTGCAGTTTGCTCAATGACCATTGGCACCAAGGCTGCGCTAGGATTTGAAGACACCACCCCTTGAGTATCAATTATAGACATAGCTTATTATTTTCCTTGTTTCTGCGACCCAGTATATACAACAGGGTCGAATTTAAAAAAATGCTTACCCAAGAAGCTTAACCCGAGATTTAAAGATATGCCAGAAAAGAAAAAACCCCGCTAAAGCCTAACAAGCTCTAGCGGGGTTTTCGAAAACATCGAGTCGTTTAATAATTAAGCAGTGGCGCCTTGCGACTGACCAATAAGCTCTTTATAAGGCACGGTTTTTTCTGTAACGGCAGCAGACTCAACCAATCTCTCAACAACCTGCTCTTCCAAAACTGCAGCCTCAACACCAGCCAATAATTGCTCATTACCAAAATAATAATTAACAACGCTCTGAGGATCTTCGTAAGTTGCAGCCAAACCTTCAATCATCGCCTTAACACGATCTTTATCGGCTTTTAAAGATTCTTTTGTCACCACCTCTGACACCAACAACCCTAAATGCGTACGCTTTTTAGCCTGCTCTTCAAACATCGCGTCAGGGAAAATAGTGCTCAGATCAAGCTTCTCACTCAACTGCCCATACTGTTGCGCCATCTGATTACGCAAAGCATTAACCTCTGTCGCAACAAGCGCATTAGGAATCTCAAACTCATTCGCAGAAACTAACGCATCAAAAATTTGTGTCTTTAAGCTATTTTTAGCCGCTTTTTCTTTTTCGTTTTCCATATTTTCACGAACTTCTTTGCGGAACTGCTCTTCACCGCCTTCAGATACGCCAAAAATCTTAAAAAACTCATCATTAATCTCTGGCAATTCCTGAACCTGCACAGCCTTTACCGTTACCGCGAACTCAACAGCAGCGCCCTGCAACTCCTCAGCCTGATAATCCTCAGGAAAAGTAAGCTTCAATACGCGCTCATCATCTGCCTTAGCGCCAACCAAGCCAGACTCAAAACCTTCAATCATCTGACCAGAACCTAAAACCAGGTTTTGACTTTCAGCCGTGCCGCCATCAAAAGCTTCGCCGTCTTTTGTGCCAGCATAATCAATAACCAACTGATCTCCATCAGCTGCTACTTTTTCCGCATCAGACCACTTCGCCTGACTTTTGCGCAAAGTATCGATCATCTCCTCAACATCGGAATCAGTAATCTCAGCACTGAGCTTTTCAACTGCAATACCATCAACACCCTTCAACTCTACATCCGGGTAAACCTCGATAGTTGCGACAAACTCAATATCGCTACCAGCAGCCATTTGTTTAGGCTCGATATTTGGCTGGCCCGCTGGGCGCAGCTTTTCTTGGGTCACGGCCTCGTAGTAAGAGCGGTTAATGGCATCACCAAGAACCTCCTGACGAACACCCGCTCCGAAGCGCTTTTTAACAACACTCATGGGCACTTTGCCCTGACGAAAACCATTAATTCGTACGGTTTTGGAAGCCTGCTGCAGACGCTTATTGACTTCTTGATCGACCTGCGCAGCAGGGATGCCAACCGTCAAACGACGCTCTAAACCGGACGTTGTCTCAACAGAAACTTGCATGATATGCCTCATTACCAAAAACTGGGGAAATTATGTGAAATGCGAGCTCAATAAATCATGGTGCGGTCGGAGAGACTTGAACTCTCACGCCTTGCGGCACTGGAACCTAAATCCAGCGCGTCTACCAATTCCGCCACGACCGCCTATGATTCATCACTCGTCTAAACTAGGAGGTAAGCAAGCCAAAATAGACCTAACCCTTTGATTCTTATAAGAAAAAAGAGCCTTCTGCTTACCCGCCTTAGCGAGGGGTGCAAATAGTGCCATAGCACTTAGAGTGTTTCAACTTTTTTTTACAATAAATAGTAAAAAACTGAATTTAATTACATTAGGCGCACAAAATAAGTGCAATATAGATAAAAAACAGCCTACCTAATTAAGCCGCTCTATAACCGTTGTAATGCCCTGCCCAAGGCCGATACACATCGTGGAAACCCCTAGCGTCGCTTGTTTATCTACCATCGCACTCAGTAGCGTCCCCGTTATTCGGGTGCCAGAACATCCAAATGGATGCCCCAAAGCAATAGCTCCGCCATAAAGATTGACCTTCTCGTCCATACTATCAAGCAACGACAAATCTTTTAGGACCGGCAAAGCTTGGGCAGCAAAAGCTTCATTTAACTCAACCACATCAATATCTTCAATTTTAAGGCCTAGGTCACCCAGGGCTTTTTGGGTTGATGGCACTGGTCCGTACCCCATAATTGATGGGTCAACCCCAACAACAGACATACCAATGACTTTTGCGACGGGCTGCAACCCCAAGTCTAAAGCCCGCTGATAAGACATTACCAGCATTGATGATGCACCGTCGGTAATTTGTGATGAGGTGCCCGCCGTTACAGTACCGCCCTTGGGGTTAAACGCCGGCCGAAGTTTGGCCAGCACTTCTGCCGTGGTTTCGGGGCGAATAGTCTCATCCTCACAAACAAGCATTGGAGCCCCAACCTCATCCAGCCCTTCCATCGGTATAATTTCACGCTCAAACTTACCCTCGGCTGTCGCAGCGGCAGCGCGCTGATGGGAGCGCGCACCAAAAGCGTCCATCTGCTCTCGCGTAATACCATGCAGCAGCGAGAGAAATTCGGCCGTCAAGCCCATGGATCCGGCCGCCTTAGCAACCGAAAGGCCCATCAAGGGGTTAGGGTCGACCTCCTTATTCATATCGATATGACCCATATGCTCTACGCCACCGACCAAATAAACATCGCCTACACCAGCCCTGATATTAGCGACGGCCGCATGCAAGGCAGACATTGAGGACCCGCAAAGGCGATTAACGGTTTGTGCTGGAACGGTATGAGGAATGCCCGCCCGCAACATGCTATTGCGCGCCACATTAAAACCCTGCTCACCCCGCTGCATAACACAACCCCAGATAACATCATCTATATTGGCGAGATCAAGCGCAGCATTGCGCGCCAGTAGAGACTTCATCAACAAGCCACTCATTTCATCTGCACGAAGGCTTCGGAAACAGCCATTTTTCGAACGCCCCATTGGCGTTCGCGCATAATCAACAATTACAGCATCTCTTGGGTTGATAGCCATGTTGAATCCCCTCTTTTAAGCTTGTGAATAAAAAGCTGCGCCATCGGCAAGCTTTTTTTGCATATTTTCTGGGAGCACATAAAGTGGACCCAAGCTTTCATGCGCCTTCGCCATCGCCGCAAACTCAGCAATACCAACTTCGTCAATCCAACGCAACAACCCACCTCTAAAGGGGGGAAAGCCCAATCCATAAACAAGCGCCATATCTGCCTCTGCCGCGGTATCCACGATGCCTTCGTTCAAACAACGCCCCAACTCAGTCGCCATTGGCACCATTAGCCGCGCAATAATTTCTTCATCACTAAATTCACGCAACGGCGCACAATGAGGTTTAAGCAAATCAAAAACCAAGGCGTCTGACTGCTTAACGGGCTTACCTTTTTTATCCTTTGTATAAATATAAAAGCCCGCGTTGTTTTTTTGTCCGTAGCGGCCAGCTTCAAATAAAATATCAGAACAAGCCTTAAAGCTCTTCGTCAAGCGATCAGGAAAGCCTTCAGCCATAACAGCTTCCGCGTGAACCCCAGTATCAATACCGACAACGTCCATCAGGTAAGCCGGCCCCATAGGCCACCCCCAACGCTCCATAACCTTATCAACGTGCTCAAAATTTGCGCCGTCACGTAGCAGCATCGCAAAAGCCGCAAAATAAGGAAACAACACGCGATTCACCAAAAATCCAGGACAATCCTTCACAACAACAGGCTTTTTACCCAGTGCCTGAGCATAAGCTACCGTTGTCGCAACAGCCTCATAACTCGTTTTTGCCCCACGTATCACTTCAACTAGTGGCATAGCATGAACGGGGTTAAAAAAGTGCATGCCACAAAACTGCTCGGGGCGAGCCAAGCCTTGCGCCAAAAAATCAATCGATATTGTTGATGTGTTAGAGCACAGTACGGCTTTTTCATTAAGCTCTAGCTCAACCTCCGCCAGCACAGCCTGCTTAATTTTAGGATTTTCAACAACAGCCTCCACAACGATATCGACATCACCAAAGTGACTGTAACTTAATGTTGGCTCAATTCGATTAAGGGTTGCGGCCAAATCCCCCGCAGAAATACGCCCGCGCTCCATGCGTTTCTCCAAAAGCTTAGCCGCTTCAGCCAACCCCAGATCAATGCCACTCTGAGCAATATCTTTCATCTTGATGGGGATGTTTTTGACAGCTGACTGATATGCAATGCCTCCGCCCATAATGCCGGCACCCAAAACAGCGGCACGCCTAACTGGGCTGACTGCAGCTTTTGCAATCGACTTTGCTTTTTTAGCAATAAATTGATCGCTGAGGAATAAACCAACAAGAGCCCTAGCCACACTATTTGACGCCAGCTTGCAAAATGCTGCAGTTTCTATTTCTAACGCTGCATCTCGGCCTAACTTCGCCCCCTCCTGCATAGTTTTTATTGCTTTGACTGGTGCGGGGTAATTTCTGCCAGCCTTACCTGCAACAAACGCTTTCGATGATTCAAATGCTAAAAGCGATTCGGTATCGTTCATTTCGAGAGGCGCTGTCTTTTTCGCCCTGCGCGACAAATAAGGTAAATCACCCTCGATAATACGCTGCACAACAACTATCGCAGCCGCTCTAAGCTTTTCGGGAGTCACCACACCATCGACCACACCCGCTTTTAGTGCAACTTCAGCTTTACTCTCTGCTCCACCGGCAATCCATTCAACAGCCGTATCGACGCCAGCTATTCGCGGCAGGCGCACTGTTCCGCCCCAGCCAGGTAAAATACCTAACTTTGTCTCTGGCAAGCCCATTTTTGCCTCAGTACTCATAACGCGATAATCACACGCCAAGCAAAGCTCACAACCACCACCGAGCGCATAACCATTGATGGCCACAACCGTTGGGAGCTTAAAATCTTCTATTCGGGAAAAAAGGTCTCGCGTTACAGACACCAACTTAAACACGGCATCCACCCCCTGCGCAAAAGCCGGTTGAAACTCGGCGATGTCTGCTCCAACAATAAAGACAGGCTTAGCGCTAGAAATGAGCACCGCTTTTAAGCCTTCAGCAGCCTCAATAGCATCTAATGCCTCAGCAAGCTCTGCGACCGTTCGACGATCAAATTTGTTAACAGACTCCCCGCGAGCATCAAACTGCAGCTCAGCAATGCCGTCGTCGATAACAGAAACGTTTACCGCCTCTCCTTGATAAATCATAGCGACTCCTACTTTGATTAAATTTGGAGTTGGTTGACTACCGCAAAGTAAGCTCTTGCTTCAGAAAAGCCTACCTGCAACATATTGAAATTAACGCGCTAAGCATACCACCGGAATTGGCCGTATATATGGACCTGCTTATTCACCAAGTATGGTTCACGATGAAGTAGTTTGAAAGTGACAATTTCAACGCCACCTTATGGCGGCTTGCGACGTAACCAGGCATCGATAACTTGCTAAGGATACCGTTAAACTGAATATGTAATATGGAATGGCGTCAGCAACAACAACTCCGACGCTTTATCCGCACACAGAATCATGAACGGCTGCCCAGCAGGTATGCAGGCGGCATCACCAGCCAACAAAGAAACAGCACGGCCAGCCAACTCTACAGTCAATTCGCCAGATATTACGTATAAACGAAGCCAGTCGGTACCCGAGTTTAACCCGCTCTTCGCATCACCTTGGATAACCGCTAAAATCTCAGCGTATTCCAGTACACCACCAGGGGAAACCTGGATTCGACTAAAGGTCGGCGCCATCGCGTCGAAACTATATACGCCGGCAGTTCCCGCACTCAGCGGTAAGAGCGGCGCACTGCCCTCGGAGCGAATTAATAAGGGGGGGTAAGGATCAACGAACATTAACGTTTGCAGATCAACCCCAAAGGCACTCGCCAATTTTTGCACAGTCTGTATCGACGGACTGGTATTACCCTGCTCTATTTGCGAAAGCGTGCCATTGGTAATATCGGCACGCCTCGCCAATTCACGCTGAGAGAAGCCCCACAAATCTCGCCATCGGGATAGCCTCTGCCCCAAATCCTTCACGGGACGCTACTCAACTAAATCATCGAAGCTAACATCCTCACCAAGCCTTTCCGGTAACTCAAAACCCGGCACCTAAAC
>NZ_CEXWTU010000029.1:0-31745 GCF_982758155.1 Marinagarivorans sp.
GGCACTTTCATCAAGCCCTGAATATTGAGCCTTACCTTCATCTAAAAGAATGGCTTTGGTGCGTTTTTGCCGGGTCGAGCTAAAAACAATGCTCCCGTTAGGTAGGTAATGCGGCGATACGTCTTGCCCTTGTTCGGCAATCACGCTGTCGAAAAGAGGTTGGGCGATACCCGTTTCTACGGAGTACTCCCAAAGGTTCCACGTTGGCTGTGGGTTGTCATCGTCTGGGTCTGCGGGTGCACGCAAGCTAAAAAGTAATTTGTCGCCATTTGGGGATGCTTCTAGATCTTTAACATCAATAAGGGCTGGGATGAGAGGGCTATCTTCATCATCGGGGTCTTCTAACTGATCAGGAAATAACCCTGCCGTGATATTAACTTCTGCCGCTGAGTATTTTGCGCGGTCCTTGAAAATGAGTTTTGCGCCGGGGTGAAATGCCGCTGGGTCTAAAATATTTTGACTGACCGGCGTGCCCAATGCATCGGGATCGTCGTCGATGGGGATCTGTCGCGTAATAAAAGCGATGGGGATATCGACAACAACAGGGTCGGGCTGCTGTTCTTTACCGGGGCCATTGCCATTACTGACATCGCACCCGCTTGCGAATCCTAATGCCAGTGACACTGGCGAAATGAAAGCGAGCTGGCGAAGAAAATGAAACATGGGCTTCTCGTGTCTGCGGTTTACGTCAATTGCCGACATTTTAGCGTCAATGCTAAGCGGCGTTCATGTCCCTAGTGAATGCGTTATCCATAGAGGTTCTAAAAACGCGCTCATTGTACCTCTTCGGAACTCAATCCGAGAGTGATATGTAAGCAATTTTCCAGCCTTTATAGTTGCAATAGCGGTTATCTGTGCTCTGAGTCTATTTTTGACGCCGGAATTACCGGATCATGGTGGCTCTAGGGTGGTGTGGAACAAAAGCTGCTCTACTCATACATTGCGAACGGCGTAGACGCACAAAATTATTACCAGGTAGGGCATATGTTAAATGTTAGGTTATTGTTCAACCCCATTGTTCGGGGCGTTTTTGTAGGAGGCCTTAGCCTTGCTTCGGCGTTAATTCAGGCGGGCCCTGTAGAGCAAGCGAAACGCATGCACGAGCGCATCGCCGGCGTGCCACCTGATTCAGAGACTGATGTGCTTGCGCGCATGCAGCTGTTGATTAGTGATGGCGACCCTCAGGCCGCCGCGCTAATCGCGATGGAAAACGACAATTTCTATGACGTAACTTTAGTTAATTGGGCAGCGCCTTGGACGAATCGAGATAGCACTGTATTCGTGCCATTCAACGACTATATTGCGACAGTGGTCGGTTTAGTGCGCGATGGTGCCGATTTTCGAAGCGTTTTATTTGGTGATGTTGTTTACGTTGGGCAGGGCGTTACGCCGCCCTACAGTAATGCGAATAATGCACATTACGAAGCTATCACTGAACGTGGATTACCGTTAAAAACGACGTTGGTTCGAGCGATTCAATCCGCGACCACAGGGTTACCTGCGGATGCAACGGCAGGTGTTATTACCTCGCGTGCGGCGTCGCAAGCGTTTTTCAAAGCGGGTACTAACCGCGCCCAGTTGCGATTTACATTATTAAACCACCTGTGTTTGGACCTTGAGCAGCTGCATGATGTAACTCGTGCCCCCGACCGTATTCGTCAAGATGTTTCCCGGTCGCCGGGTGGCGATTCTCGAGCTTTTCTAAATGGCTGTTTGGGTTGCCATAGCGGTATGGATCCGTTGGCTCAAGCATTCGCTTATTACAACTTTAATTATGATGTAGATAACGATCCTGATGGTTTAAACGGTTTCCTTGAATACAACGGCGATGGCGAGCTAGATCCAGAAACGGGGACGCGAGTTCAGGCTAAATACCACTTCAATAGCACGACATTCAAACCCGGTTTTGTCACCCCCGACGATAAATGGGATAACTATTGGCGGGCAGGGGTGAATGCGAATCTGGGTTGGGATACATCATCACCGGATAACGGCAGTGGGCATGGGGCTAAATCTATGGCCACTGAGTTGGCTTACAGCGAGGCTTTCTCAAGCTGCCAAGCGACGAAGGTATTTAAAACTATGTGTTTCCGTGACCCCGAAAACAGTGACGACCGGACACAAATCTCATCGATGGTTGCAAATTTTAAAACTGAAAACTATAACGCGAAAGCATTGTTTGCCGATGCGGCGGTGTACTGCATGGGTATGGATGACTTGGGAGGGGATGATTAATGTTTGTTAATAGGCAATTTCAGCAGGCCGTTCGCAGTTTTATCGTCGTCGGCGCAGTTTTCTTAGCGGCGTGTAGTAACGACAGCACCCCGACTAATCAAAGTAATCCGCCGCCGCCAGTGGTAGATGACGGTGATCGCATTGAATATAAAGGGCCGAATCCGACATCGGCGGATGTGCAGCGCTTTTTGGTGAATGTTTGGAGTAACTTGGCGCCGCAAGAGCGTTGCGGTGCTTGTCATGCTGAAGGTGGACAAGCCCCTCAGTTTGCACGGCGGGATAACATTGATGCTGCATACTCCGCAGCCCTCGAAATCGTTGATTTACAGGCACCATCGATTTCTACCATGGTAAGTAAAGTGGGGGCTGGACATAACTGCTGGCGAGCAGAGGCTTCTGTTTGCGCAGATACCCTGACGACGTGGATTGAAGCTTGGGCTAATGATGCCGGCGTGAGCGGGAATGTGATTGTGCTTACTGCGCCTGAAGTCAAAACGGCGGGTAGTAGTCGCGCATTCCCTGCCGACAGTTCGGACTTCGGTGGTTTAATTCATACACCGTATTTACTGGAATACTGTAGCGATTGCCATTCGCCTTCTGGCTCAACGCCACAACAACCTTACTTTGCTGATAAAAACGTCGATACAGCCTATGAGGCGGCTAAAAGTAAAATTAATTTGAGTGCACCCGCGAGCTCTCGCATGTTGGTGCGTTTACGAGAAGAGTCGCACAATTGCTGGACTGCCGATTGTCAAAATGATGCGAATAATCTTGAGGCTGCAATAGCGGCCTTTGCAGCAACCATCGAACCCACCGAAGTCGATGCTGCTTTGGTGGTGAGTAATGCTTTGCAGTTGGGCGCTGATGGTTTAGTGGCGAGTGCCGGGGGGCGAGTGGAGCCTAACTTAATTGCCAAGTACGAATTTAAAACCGGCAATGGTGACTTTGCGTTTGATACTTCTGGTCAAGACCCCGCGCTGGATTTACGTTTGAACGGTGATGTGGACTGGCTTGAAGGTGGTGTTTGGGGGCTGCGTTTTTTTGGCGGGCGGGCTCAGGCGACTACGGCAGCGAGTGAAAAGCTGCATTCACAAATAACCTTTACCGGTGAGTATAGTGTTGAAGGTTGGGTTGCTGCGGCGAACGTTACGCAAGAGCAATCACATATTGTGAGTTATGCCGGGGGTGATGGCATTGGCAATATTACCCTTGGTCAAACATTGTATAACTACGATTTTCGCAATCGCACCACCGATACCGATGAAGGTGGATTTCCTGGATTGTCGACCCCCAATGCTGACGAGGTACTACAAGCGACACTTCAACATGTTGTGGTGTCGTTCAACATATTGGAGGGGCGGCGGATTTACGTGAATGGTGAACTGGTTGCCAATGATGATCCCGAAAGTATTGGCGAGGGCAGCCTTGGTAGCTGGGATGATACCTATGCGTTAATTTTGGGTACCGAATCCTATAGCGACCCTAATGCGAATGACCCCTGGCTGGGCACCCTGCGTTTTCTAGCTATTCACAACCGTGCACTGTCGGCCGAAGATGTTGCTGTTAACTATGAAATAGGCGTCGGAGAAAAGTTTTATATGCTCTTTCGCGTGACGGATTCATTACAAACTGGAGCGATCCCAGAAGGTACCGATGCTTATGTCGTCTTCGAGGTGGAGCCCTTTGACAGTTACAGCTACCTGTTTGCGAACCCGTTCTTTTATATTCTAGATCCCAATAAAACGGCCGATTCTGAACCGCCTATTCCGCTGCAAGAAATTACATTGAGCGGTATGCGCATTGGTGTGAATGGGCGTGAAGCATCTATAGGGCAGGCTTTTCAAAATGTTAATCTCGGGATATCGGCGACTAATTATGTTGCTGGTGAAGGTTTACCTCTATCCAATATTGGCGCACTGATCCCCGTTGAGCAGGGCAAGGAGAACGATGAGTTTTTCTTAACATTCGATGTTTTGGGTGCACGTACCTACGCGCGCCCAGCCGAGGTTGTACCTACCCCCGCGGCGCCAGAGGATGTAATTGATGCGCTGCGTGCGGCTGAAATTGGCGTTAAGACATTCGCTGAAATTAATGCCAGTTTATCGCAGATGACCGGCGTTGCGACAACGCAAGCTGCGGTAAGCGAAACCTATGAAAAGGTGAGGCAGCAGCTTCCTGTTGGCGAAAATATAGAAGGCTTTTTACCGGCTCATCAAATGGGCATTACTCAGTTGGCGGTGGCTTATTGCAGTGTGTTGGTGGCGAGTAACGAATTGCGAACGGCCATATTCGGAAGTTTCAATTTTGGCGTGAATCCGGTTACGGCTTTTGATGCGGCAGGGCGCAGCCTTATTGTTGATGGTTTAGCAAAAGTATTGGTGGTGGAAACACCAGAAGGCATTGCTGTTAAGTCTGGCCCCTCTGCGACGCCGCAGTTGGCCGAGCGTTTAGGCGGTTTAATTGATCGGATGGTTTCGTGTGGTAATAACTGCCCTGCGGATACAACAAATACAACTGTAACCGCCGTCTGCGCTGCTGCGCTAGGCAGCGCCGCAATGTTGGTGCAGTAGGAGATATACCCATGAAAAAACGTTTCTTTGAAATTGACCAACCTCTAGCGCACCCGGATCACCATAAGCCACGTTCGCGCCGAGACTTTATTGCGCAGGGTTTTACGGCAGGCGCGGCCAGTGTTCTTGGAGCGCCTTGGTTGGCGAACTCCGCAATGGCGGAATTATCGGATGATGTGCTGAATGGTGACAATGGTCGCGAGTGTAAGCTCGCTTATGGTGGCGCTAATAAGATCCCGTTTATCTGTTTTGACTTGGCCGGCGGTGCCAATATAGCGGGCTCTAATGTTTTGGTGGGAGGCCCCGGCGGCCAGTTGGACTTTCTTAGCGCTTCGGGTTACTCCAAGCAAGGGTTACCTGGTGATATGGTGCCATCGGTGGTGAACCCCGCGACGGATACCAATGATTTTGTGAATGATAGCTTGGGCTTAGCCTTTCATGCCGACTCGCAATTTCTTGCTGGCATTATGGAGAAGACTTCTGTCGCGACGCGCGAGCTCATTAATGGCGCCGTGATTCCAGCGCGAAGTGAGAATGATACGGGTAATAATCCGCACAACCCAATGTATGGGATTCATAAGGCGGGCGCTGCGGGCGCATTACTGCCTTTGTGCGGTTCTTCTAGTAGTGTGTCTGGCGGTAATTCAATGGCGCCGGCGAGTATGGTCGACCCTTCTGCTCGCCCTACAAAAGTCGATAGGCCTACAGACGTGACCGGGTTGGTGGATACAGGTGGTTTAGTTGGGTTGCTGTCTAAAGACGAAACAGTGGCTGTTATGGAAGCTATGTATCGCATCAGTAAGGACAAACTCGATGTAGTAAATACACAACGTGATCGTGACGAAGTGATTAAAGAGCATGTGCGTTGTAGTTATGCCAAAAGTGCCGATATTGTCTCTCAGTTTGGCGGTATTGATTTAAGTCCATTATCAGATCCTGAAATTGTCGGTGAGAATGGCATTTTTAGTGCGGCAGATATGGCGGATCGCGAATTCAGTAAAACGGCCTCGGTGATGAAACTTGTGCTCGACGGGCCACTTCAATCCAACGGTTTGGCGGGTGCGTATGCAGGAGCAGGTACCATCACTATGGGCGGGTACGATTATCACACGGGTGATCGCGCCACTGGCGAAAGCCGAGATTTACGTGCCGGCCGCTGTATGGGGGCTGTGCTCGAATATGCAGCGAAGAAACAGAAGCAAGTGATGATGTATGTCTTCAGCGACGGTTCTGTTTTTTCTAATGGGATGACAGACGATAGTATTGGTGGTCGTGGTAAAGGCGTGTGGACGGGGGATAACCAGCAAACGGCAAGTGCATTTTTCTTGGTTTATAACCCGACCAAAAAACCTGAATTGCTAGGGGCGACAGATGATGAAAAAGCGCGCAGCCAACAAATTGGTTTTATGCGCTCTAGTGGTGATGTTGAAACATCTTCCAGCCCTGCGGCAAACAATGTGAATTCGTTAGTGGAGTCTGTGGTGTTGAATTACATGGCCCTCAACGGCGAACAAGGTGACTTCAGCACTGTATTTGAAAAGCATGGCTTAGGTGACCTTGATTCAATGACGGCTTTTGCGTCTATAAATCCTGAAAAACCTGAATGAATCAGTATTGCGCATGCACAGCAGGAGGCTTTTTAGGTAGAGATAACGCATGCGGTGTATTTATCATGATAACTAACGCGTTGCTCGTCGGAAACTCATGCAAAAGTACGTCATTTTTGGATTAAATGACGAGCATGTTACATAACGGGGTGGCGCATAAATCAACAATTGGTTAATATTTAACCTCTTCCATGATTTGTTGATGTGTGAAAATATATGAAAGTTGATTTTGAAAGTTTACCTATTTTATTACAGAAGGCGCGAGAGTCAGTGGTTTTGGCGGCGCGTCAAACTCTGAGCAATTTTGAGCTAACCGAGCAGCAGTGGCGTGTGATACGCACCACCTACCTGAACGGTGAATTGAATGCGCAAACGCTGGCTTCTCAAAGCGCAATCTTGGGGCCCAGCTTGTCGCGTATTTTGAATCGTTTAGAGCAGGATGGAATTTTACTGCGTAAAATTTCACCGGGAGACCAAAGGGAGTTGGTTATATCGTTGAGCGCTAAAGGCAAGCGTCTTCATCAAAAAGTTCAGCCTAAAGTTCAGGCGAATTACGATGCGTTAAGCAGTAAGCTGAGTAATAACAAAATGGGCCAGTTGGTCGGCTTATTGGATGATGTTATTGCGATCGATCAATAGCCTTCTTGTGATATTTGTTCTTTAGTTAAGTAATATCGCCACGGATGGTGGTAGGCTTTTCAATTTCTATTCTCGATGACTTCTCTGCCGTTTGGCGCCAAAACCCCCCGCTTAGTGTGATCGCTATCACGCATTCATAATAATTCCGCTATTCTTGAGTTGGATGGACTATATCCATTCTGCGTATTGCTTAAATCGTAGGCAGATAAAACTTAGAGGGTATGCTCGTGGCGTTGCTAGATTTAAACTTGGCTCAAGCTTTTGAACCTGAGAAGGTCGAAGGAAGCGGTGGTGCATCTAATTGTGACTTGGTTTGGGACTTAAATCAGTTTAAGCAGCAGAAACTCGCGCAAGAATTTGTCCTTAAATTTGAAAACCGAATCTGCGTGTACTCTGGTTCAGTTGAGCAAATTTACACAAATTATAATGTTTTCTTTCCTAAGGAAGAGAACCGAAAACTTGTCATTTTGCCTAATCCGTTTGCGCATCATGATATTTTCCATTCAGTGCCAGAGCACGCGGTTAAGCCTACAGGTTTAATGATTGTGCCCGACTATTACAGCGCCGATCAGCGAATGATGCTTCGGATTCCTTTGCGTAAAGGCTCCGATCCTTATCGCTTGGTTCCTCTTAATGCGGGGCTGCGTTTAATCAATAGCCGAAGACCACCAGATCAACCCTTGCTGCCGATGCTGGTTAAAGGCGATTTAAGAGAGTTGGATCAAAGTACGCCAAGCTTGCACCTTCACTCAATTAATTTAGCGCGAGTTGGCAATTTGTCGGCGATGGAGATTGGAGGTATCAGGGCTGTAGTGCTAGATAAAATGGATAAGCTTTAACGTATCTACACGACCCTTAAGCTTTAAAACGAAAAAGCCCTGCAGTTTGAACGCTGCAGGGCTTTTTCGTTTTTCATGCGTATAACTTTTAACCGTTGTAGCGGTTAAATATGAGCGTAGCGTTTGTTCCGCCAAAACCGAAGCTGTTCGACATAATACGATTAAGCTCTGCTGTTCGCATGCTCTCTACAATCGACATTCCCACCGCTTTCTCGTCCAGGTTGGAGATATTGGCCGATGCGCTAATAAAGCCATGCTCCATCATTAGAAGGCTGTAGATGGCCTCTTGTACGCCTGTGGCCCCGAGGGAGTGGCCGGTCAGTGATTTTGTTGATGCGGTGGCGGGCACATTGTTGCCAAAGACTTCTTTAACGGCGCTAAGCTCTGCAACATCGCCAACGGGCGTGCTTGTACCGTGCGAATTAATGTAATCGATCGGTGCGGTATCACCGCCCATAGCCATGCGCATACAGCGTGCTGCACCTTCACCACTTGGGGCAACCATGTCATAACCGTCACTTGTGGCACCATAGCCGACAAGTTCAGCATAGATGGTTGCTCCGCGCGCGATAGCATGATCTAAAGACTCAACAACCAGGCAACCGCCGCCGCCGCCAATAACAAATCCATCGCGGTCTGCATCGTAAGGGCGGGAGGCTTTATCTGGAGTGTCGTTATATTTCGTCGACAACGCACCCATGGCGTCAAATAGGCCTGTTAGCGTCCAATGCTCTTCTTCGCCGCCGCCAGCAAAAACGATATCTTGCTTGCCGAGTTGAATGAGCTCCATCGCATTACCGATGCAGTGTGCACTGGTCGCGCAGGCTGAAGAGATTGAGTAATTAACCCCTTTAATTTTAAAGGGAGTGGCCAGGCAGGCACTGGTGGTGCTACCCATAGTTTGGGTGACGCGGTAGGGGCCTGCACGCTTAACGCCTTTGCTGCGAATAATATCGGCAGACTCTACAACGCTGCGCGTTGATGCGCCGCC
Organism: Marinagarivorans sp.; assembly: GCF_982758155.1. NCBI lineage: Bacteria > Pseudomonadati > Pseudomonadota > Gammaproteobacteria > Cellvibrionales > Cellvibrionaceae > Marinagarivorans > Marinagarivorans sp. The sequence continues at coordinate 8,882 of NZ_CEXWTU010000029.1, forward strand.
AGAGCCCATGATAATACCAGAGCGCTCGTTAGAAACTTCGTGCTCTTCAAGACCTGCATGTGCGATGGCATTTTGCATGGCTACGTAAGAAAAACCTGCAGCATCGCCCATGAAGCGCAATTGTTTGCGATCGATAAAGTCGCCTAGGTTTATGTCCACTGAGCCTGATACTTGGCTGCGAAAGCCTTGTTCGGCATAGCTTTCGTTAAAACGAATGCCAGACTTGCCTTCTTTAAGTGAACTTAGGACGGTGTCTAAATCATTGCCAATGCAGGAAACAACACCCATGCCGGTAATCACAACACGCTTCATAGTAGCCTCTTTAAAATACAATTAGGTCGTTTACTCTGCCGCATTAAAGCGGCAGGTAAGTTTTATTATTGATTCTGCCTTAAATTAAAAGCTATCAGTATTGGTGAATAGCCCAACGCGCAAGTCTTTGGCGGTGTAAATCTCTTTACCGTCAACTTCGACAGAGCCATTGGCAATTCCCATGACTAATTTGCGTTCGATAACGCGTTTTAGGGTAATGCGGTAGGTGACTTTTTTCGCCGTTGGCAAAATTTGGCCGGTAAATTTCACTTCGCCAGAACCCAAAGCGCGACCTCGACCTTGGTTGCCTTTCCAGGCTAAGAAGAAGCCAACTAGCTGCCACATAGCATCTAGGCCTAGGCAACCAGGCATTACTGGGTCGCCAGGGAAGTGGCAGCCAAAGAACCATAAGTCTGGGTTGATATCGAGTTCGGCGACAATCTCGCCTTTACCGTGCTCACCGTTGGTGGCGCTGATCGATGTAATGCGATCAAGCATTAGCATGTTGGGTATAGGGAGTTGCGCGTTGCCTGGGCCGAAAAGTTCGCCGTGGCCGCACGCTAATAATTCATCGCGCTCGTAAGAGGACTTTGGTTCAAAGGTGTGCATAGGTGGCTCGTTTGATGTTTGCAGCTGGACCTGAATGCAACAAAATGGTGCGCTCAGGTTAGTTTGAGGTTTGGCCTGTTGTCATAGGCCTGTCACTAAAGGGCTGACATTCTAACGCCTCAGACGAAGTTGTCCAGCACCAAGCCTTTAGGCGATTATTGGGCTGTTAAATAAGTCGGCCGCCTATTTGCATGCATTGGAAATATCCTCTGTGTTATATTCGGCGCCTGCCGAGCAATCCATCCCTATTTTAAGGAAATTTTATGATTAAGAAGTGTTTATTCCCTGTTGCCGGATACGGTACTCGTTTCCTTCCAGCAACCAAGTCAATGCCCAAAGAAATGCTCCCCGTTGTGAATAAGCCATTGGTGCAATACGGTGTTGAAGAGGCGTTGGAGGCAGGTTTAACCGATATTGGTTTTGTGACTGGTCGCGGTAAGCGCGCTATCGCCGATCACTTTGATGTGAGCTATGAGCTTGAGCATCAAATTGCAGGCTCGGCAAAAGAAGAGTACTTGAATTCTATTCGAGGCGTTATGGCGAAAGGGGCTTTCTCCTTTACTCGTCAGCGTGAAATGCGTGGTTTAGGTGATGCAATTTTAAATGGCAAGCGCTTGATTGGTGATGAAGCTTTTGCGGTCGTATTATCAGATGATTTATGCGTAGCTGATCACGGTGGTGATGGTGTTTTGGCGCAAATGGTTGCTTTGTATAAGCAGTTTCGCTGCAGTATCGTAGCGATTCAAGAAGTGCCTGACGATCAAATTCATAAATTTGGTGTTATTGCTGGAGAATCTATTAAAGATGGCATTTATCAAGTAACGGATATGGTTGAGAAACCCTCTAAAGAAGAGGCGCCCACCAATCTTGCGATTATTGGCCGTTATATTCTTACACCAGATATTTTTGAAATTATCGAAAAAACGCCACCAGGTAAGAATGGTGAGGTGCAAATTACTGATGCATTGTTGACTCAGGCTAAGCAGGGTTGTGTGTTGGGCTATAAGTTTAAAGGCAAGCGCTTCGATTGCGGTAGTGTTGAAGGCTTTGTTGAAGCAACAAATTTTGTTTACGAAAATATTTATAAAGAAGGTTAAGTCAATTAATGAAAATTACCTGTTTTAAGGCCTATGATATTCGTGGCCGCGTTCCTGATGAGCTGAATGATGATGTTGCTTATCGAATCGGTCGTGCATACGTTGAGTTCCTTGGCGCCAAAACAGTAGTTGTGGGGCATGATATTCGCCTGACGAGTGCATCCCTTACTGATGCGCTTGTTAATGGTTTGACGGATGCAGGCGCTGACGTTACGCATATTGGTCAGTGCGGAACAGAAGAGGTTTACTTTGCTACTTTTGAACTAGGTGTTGATGGCGGTATTTGTGTAACGGCTAGCCATAACCCCATGGACTACAACGGCTTGAAGCTGGTTCGTGAAGGCTCTAGACCGATTTCTGGTGATACGGGCTTGCATGAAATCCAGGCGATGGCTGAGGCGGGTAATTTCAAAGAGGCCGTAAAAGGCTCCGTTACTCAAAAAGATATGCGCTTAGCGTACATTGATCATCTCTTAACCTATGTTGATGTTAGTAAGCTTAAGCCATTAAAAGTTGTGGTTAATGCGGGCAATGGCGGTGCTGGAATGGTACTCGATGCCATTGAAAAGCATCTGCCTTTCGAGTTTATCAAAATTCACCATACGCCCGATGGAAGCTTCCCTAACGGAATCCCCAACCCTTTGTTGCTTGAGAATCAGGGCGTTACGGCTGAAGCGGTGCGCAAGCATGGTGCCGATTTAGGTATAGCGTGGGATGGCGATTTTGATCGTTGTTTCTTCTTTGATGAAGGTGGTAACTTCATGGAAGGTTATTACCTAGTAGGCTTGTTGGCGCAGTCATTTTTAATGAAGCATGAGGGCGCTGCTATTGTTCATGACCCGAGATTGACGTGGAATACCGTTGATATTGTTGAGGCTTCGGGTGGCAGGGCGGTACAGAGTAAGACAGGGCATGCATTTATTAAAGAGCGCATGCGCTTGGAAGATGCAGTCTACGGTGGCGAAATGAGTGCTCACCACTACTTCAAGGACTTTGCTTACTGTGATAACGGTACGATTCCTTGGTTGCTCATTACCGAGATGTTGGGTGAGCGAAGCATTCCGTTGTCGGAATTGATTGGTGAGCGTATAGCGGCATTCCCTTGTAGCGGTGAAATCAATCGGCGCGTTAGTGATACAGCCATATTGCTAGAGCAAATTGAAGCGAAATATGCCGGGGAAGCGCTAAAAATTGAGCATGTTGACGGTTTGTCGATGGCCTTTGATCGCTGGCGTTTTAATTTAAGGTGCTCAAGTACAGAGCCTTTGTTTCGTTTGAATGTGGAAGCGCGCGGTGATCGTGAGCTAATGGAGCAAAAGACTGCGGATCTGTTGAGTATCATTGACAGTAGCCCCGACTAACCTTTGGTTCCGTTGATTTAATGCGAAGCGGAGGCGTTTTCCTCCGTTTTTTTGTTTCTGCGGTATCAGTTTTATGGTTGCTAAAGCTGTAATTTTTATCGTTATGGCGTGCTTCAAATTAAATTGATTAAAAAATCTACTTTCCAGCGCTCGTGTTTTCTGGAATGATGCGCGGCTTTCTTTTTGTTGCGGTTATGTTGCTTGCGGTGTTTTACGTAAATTAGGAACGTAATGAGCAAACCGTTTTCAGTTTGAGGTAAATATGTCTATTCCCGTCAATATTATTATGGGTTCCCGTTCCGACTGGCCGATTATGGAGCTCGCCACTGTGCCTCTTACGCAGCTGGGTGTTGAGTTTGAGTGCAATGTGGTTTCTGCGCACCGTACTCCCGAGCGATTACTGGAATTTGCGAAGAGCGCGCCAGAGCGCGGCGTTAAAGTTTTGATTGCTGGCGCCGGCGGTGCTGCTCATTTAGCCGGTATGGCGGCAGCAATGACTTGGATTCCGGTGATTGCTGTGCCCATTCCGGCTGGCCGCTTGCAAGGTGTCGATAGCTTGTTGTCGATGGTGCAAATGCCTAAGGGTGTAGCGGTCTCGACACAAGCCATCGGTGAGCCAGGTGCATACAATGCGGGCTTAATGGCCGCTCAGATATTAGCTTTGTCAGATCCGCAGTTAGCCGAGCGCTTACAGGCATGGCGCCAGAAGCAGACGGACAGCGTACCTTGGGAGGTTATCGATTGATGCGCATTGCGGTGTTAGGTGTTGGTCAGTTGGCCAGAATGATGGCTCTGGACGGCATTGCAATGGGTGTAGAGTTTAGCTTTCTTAAATTCCCTGAGGAAGATTCTCGCTGCGTAGATCATTTGGGTCTAGTGGTTACCGTTAAGGCGGAGGATTCTTGTGCGGCTTTGTTTGAGGCACTGGGTTCCCCTGATGTCATCACTACCGAAAAAGAAGGTGTGGATGTTACCTTTTACGAGCAGTTTTCGGCACACTGCTCGGTTTTCCCGCCTTCGAAGGCTGTTTGGATTACTCAGAACCGCCTACGTGAAAAAACATTTCTAAATGATCAGGGTGTTCCGACGGCGGATTTTGCGCCGGCGGCAACATTTGATGAGATTGCTCCTGCGGCTGAAGGCCTGGGTTATCCCGTTATTGTGAAGACCCAAGAAAATGGGTACGACGGTAAAGGCCAGTGGTGGCTTCGTTCGGCGGCGGATGTTGCCGCCATGAGTGGAGCTGAGGATTCTGGTCCGTGGCTGCTGGAAAAAGTGGTTCCTTTTGAGCGCGAGATTTCGGTTGTCGCTGCGCGGGCATCAACAGGGCAGATTGAGGTTTACCCTCTCGCTGAAAATGTTCATCGCGAGGGTGTGTTGCTAACAAGCATTGTGCCTGTAGAGGCTATTGCGCAAAAACAATCCGATGACGTAAAGTCGCATATAACTCGCTTGCTTGAAGAGTTGAATTATGTGGGCGTGTTGTCGATGGAGTGTTTTGTGACGGAAGCCGGCATTGTGGTGAATGAGTTGGCGCCAAGGGTTCACAATAGCGGCCACTGGACTCAGAATGCGACTCAGGCAGGTCAGTTTGAACAGCATGTTAGGGCTGTACTTGGCTTTCCGTTGGCGGCTTCTGAGGTGTGCGGCGCAGCAGGTATGCTTAATTTGCTAGGGGTTGAGGCGACTGCAGAGCAAGCTTTGCAAGCTAATCATCACTGGCATTGGTATGGGAAAGAGGTTCGTTCGGGGCGAAAAGTAGGTCACATTAATGTGACTGCACCCGATATAGCGGCGTTGAAATTGGCTCTTGCGAAGTTGGAAGCTGAGATCTACGCTTAATCATTTGTCGAAAATTGATCAATTAATTTTGACATCCTTATTGCAAATCAATATTATCGCGCGCTTATGTCAGATGACACACTAAAAAGAACAATTCCGCAGTACATCGAACCCCGAAAATTTTGCATAAAGGGCGTGTTGCTTGCTGGAGAAATACCCGGTGACGGATTTCAACGATTATTAGCGGCTTCGGCAGTGGTTGATCGTTTGAGTGCCGAGCTGGAGTTTGGTTTTGATCAGGAGCGCCGCCGTACTGTAACGGGCAAGGTGAGTGCTGAGTTGACGCTGGATTGTCAGCGATGCTTAGATTCAATGCCTTATAGCACAGAGATTGACGTAAACTGGGCTATAGTTTGGGACGAAGAAAAAGCTAAGCAATTACCGGCTCGCATTGAGCCTTGGATTGCAGGCGAAGAACCTGAAGACTTATACGCAATGATTGAGGATGAGTTGCTGTTGGCAATACCGACAGCACCGATGCACTCTGAATTGTGTATTGAGAGCTCTTTATTAAGTAGCGGTGATGAAGAGCTCATCGATGATGAAAAAGAATTAACAAACAACCCTTTTCAAGCGCTAGCCGCTTTAAAGGGCAATAGTAGTAAAGATCAAAAAAACTAAACCGCCGAGAGGCGCAAAGTCAATAAGCCCAGGAGTACACCATGGCTGTTCAAAAATCGAAAAAAACTCGCTCTAAGCGCGGCATGCGCCGTTCACATGACGCATTAACTGCAACTAACTTGTCAGTAGATGCGACTACCGGCGAGAAGCATTTACGCCATCACATTACGCCAGACGGTTTCTACCGTGGCCGTAAGGTTTTGAATACTCAAGACGACGAGTAAGTTTGGCATCGCCAACTTATTTAGCTGTTGATGTGATGGGTGGGGACGATAGTCCCCACTCGTTCATTTGCGCTTCGGTTTCTTTTCTTAAGCTCAACCCTCTTGTTCATATCACTCTGTTTGGCGATAAAGCCATTATAGAGTCCTCTTTGAGCGCATTAGACACTAACGTTGTTTCTTCTCGGCTGAATGTTGTTCATGCTGAGCAAATTGTCACGCCTGAAGAAAAGCCCGGCACCGCGCTGCGTTCAAAGCAAGATTCTTCCATGTGGCTGGCTCTTCGTGCCGTTGCCCATGGTGAGGTGCAAGCTGTTTTAAGCGCAGGAAATACAGGTGCTTTGATGGCAATGGCCAGGCACCTGGTTGGCACGCTTGATGGGGTAGAGCGACCGGCTATTTGCAAGCGAATGCCTGTTTCTGGTTCGCCATGTTTTGTACTGGACTTGGGCGCAAACATTAAGGTCGGTGCAAAGCAGCTGCATGAGTTTTCTTTGATTGGAGCGGCCTTGGCTGAGGTTGAGGGTGTTACGCCCGTTAAGGTTGGGCTTCTCAATATAGGGGCGGAGCTTCAAAAGGGGACTGAGGTTCTCCATGAGGCGGATAAATTACTGCGAGATGACTCGCGTTTTGAATACGTGGGCTTTGTTGAAGGTAATGCCATTTTCGAAGGTGTTGCAAATGTTGTTGTTTGCGATGGTTTCACTGGGAATGTTGCCCTGAAAGCTAGCGAGGGTTTGGCGCGTTACCTTATTCGCGACTTGCGCCGCTATTTTGCAGCCTCTTTGTGGCGAAAAACACTGGGTGTTCTTTTGGGCATTATGGCGATAGGTTGGTTTAAACGATTGGATCCTTCGGCTTATAACGGCGCGTTGCTGGTGGGGTTAAAGGGGGTCGTTGTTAAAAGCCATGGCGCGGCCGATAGCAAAAGTTTTCAAGCGGCTCTTCGGGTAACTTGTGATCAGGCGCGGCGCAGGCCCGATAAACTATTGGCGAGTTGGTTGTCGCAAGCTCCTATCGCTCGCAGTATTAATCTTAAAAATTAGCAATCAGTTAAAGGTTTTAAAAATGTCAGATAACTCATTAGCGTTTGTTTTTCCTGGGCAGGGCTCGCAAAGCGTCGGCATGATTGCCGATGTAGCACAGGAGTACCCTGAAGTTGAAGAAACATTTGCACAGGCCAGTGAAGCACTGGGTTTTGATTTGTGGGCTTTGGTGCAAGAGGATCCGCAGGAAATATTGGGTTTGACTGAAAATGCACAGCCTGCACTTTTGGCCGCTAGTGTCGCCATTTGGCGCATCTATCAGAAGCAGGGCAAGACGCAGCCCGCCATTTTGGCTGGCCACAGCTTGGGCGAGTGGTCGGCATTAGTCTGCGCTGGGGTTATTGATTTTGCAGAGGCTATTAAACTTGTGCGCTTACGTGGTCAATATATGCAGCAAGCTGTGCCGGTCGGTGTTGGTACAATGGCAGCCATTATTGGGTTGGATGATGCGATAGTCGAAGAGCTTTGCCAAAAAGCGACTGAGCAAGGCGTTGTTGAAACGGTTAATTACAACTCTCCAGGGCAGCTTGTTATTGCGGGTGAAGTGGCGGCGGTCGAGAGTGCTATGGCACTGTGCAAAGAGGCGGGAGCTAAGCGTGTACTGCCTTTAGCGGTAAGTGCGCCGTTCCATACCTCAATGATGAAGCCGGCTGCGGATAACTTGGCAAAACATATTGCAGAAACGACGTTTAATGCGCCAGCCATACCTGTTCTTCATAATGTTGGTGTGTCGACAGAAATTGATCCAGAAGCGATAAAGCAGCGGGTAATTCAGCAAATCTACTCTGCGGTACCTTGGGTGGCGTCAGTTAATGTCTTGGTTGATCAAGGTATTGAAACCGTTGTTGAGTGTGGGCCTGGCAAGGTACTTTCTGGCTTAAATCGACGGATTCACAAACCTTTGAACTGCGTGGCCTTGGGTAGTGCCGCAGCACTGGCTGTTGAGTGATTTTGAGCTGAAAGCTAAAACAATAATAGAGTGAGGAGTTAGGTATGAGTGATGTAAAGCGCGTAGCGTTAGTAACCGGTGCGAGCCGCGGTATTGGTGCTGCCATTGCCCAAAAGCTAGGTGCAGAGGGTTTTATTGTTATTGGTACGGCAACCAGTGAAAAGGGTGCTGCGGCGATTACCGAGCGATTAAACGCAGCGGAGATCGAAGGCGAAGGCATGGTGTTAAATGTGACCGATGGCGAATCTGTCACTGCTGTGGTGGCTGAAATCGCTAAGAAATACGCGGCTGTTACCGTGCTGGTCAATAACGCCGGTATTACTAAAGATAATCTGCTTATGCGTATGAGCGATGATGAGTGGCTTGATGTTATTGATACTAACCTCAATTCTATTTTCCGCTTAACGAGGGCGTGCCTGCGCGGCATGTTGAAAGCTAAGTGGGGGCGTGTAGTTAGCATTACCTCGATCGTCGGTTGTATGGGGAATGCAGGGCAAACGAATTATGCGGCGACAAAAGCAGGGGTTGCTGGTTTTTCGCGTTCTATGGCGCAAGAGGTGGGCTCGCGTAATATTACGGTGAACGCTGTGGCGCCAGGCTTTATTGATACCGATATGACTAAAGCGCTACCTGAAGAACAGCGCAAAAAATTAGAGTCGTCTATTGCTCTAAATCGTTTAGGTCAGCCCGAGGAAATTGCCGGTGTGGTTGCCTTTTTGTGCAGCGATGCAGCCGCCTACGTGACGGGTGAAACTGTTCAGGTAAACGGCGGAATGTACATGCAGTAACACTTTTAGGTGCGGATTTTTCAACAAGTCCAGTGCCTTAACTTACTGTTTATAAAGGTAAATTTAACTAATAGCTAATAAATTTTGTGCGGTGCATTACAACATTGAGAAAATCGCGCTAAAATGCGCGCCTCAGTTTACCCCGCCAGCGCCAAATGTGGGTTGTTTGTGTGATTGTTGGCGGTGTATAAGCACAAATTTTATGGGGTTGAGGCAGGGTTTTATCTGCATTAGCACTACAGCAAATTTTGTAGTTATTTTTTATTACATTTGTATCATTTAAAGCGACTTTAGGAGTTACTAAATATCATGAGCAGCATCGAAGAACGCGTAAAAAAAATCGTTGCCGAGCAATTAGGCGTTAAAGAAGATGAAGTGAAAACTGAAGCTTCTTTCGTTGAAGACCTTGGTGCAGACTCTTTGGATACCGTTGAGTTGGTAATGGCTTTGGAAGAGGAATTCGAAACTGAAATTCCTGACGAAGAAGCAGAGAAAATCACCACAGTTCAACTTGCTATCAACTACATCAACGAGAACTTGGGCTAAGCCTAGTTTTTGGTAGTTACAGCTCTTGCGAAAGCCGTCTATGCAAATAGCACGGCTTTTGTTGTATAAGGGCTTCTAATATTGACACATACACCCGGTTTTAGTGATTTGGCTCAGGCTGAATAGCAAAAAGCGGTTGAGTTTATGAAGGTTTTTGGGGGTTAAAGTGAACCGCAAGCGCGTTGTAATCACCGGGATGGGCATGGTAAGCCCAGTCGGACATACTGTGGCCGAATCTTGGGATTCAGTGGTAAATGGTCGAAGTGGCGTGAGCGCCATTGAGCACTTCGACGCTAGCGCTTTTACTACTCGGTTCAGCGCCTCCGTCAAAAACTTTGATTTGTCACCGTATATGAGTGACAAAGAAGCACGAAAAAACGACCCGTTTATCCAGTTTGGTATGGCGGCTGGAGTACAGGCCATCGAAGACTCGGGTTTGACCATTGAAAACGCCGATGCTGAACGCATTGGTTGTGTGATTGGTTCCGGCATTGGTGGTTTGGGGTCGATTGAAGATACCTCGATTCTTATTAAAGAGCGGGGCCCTCGTCGGGTTTCTCCGTTCTTTGTTCCCGGCTCTATTATCAACATGATTGCGGGTAATTTGTCGATCAGGTACGGCTTTAAGGGCACTAACCTTGCGGTGACAACGGCTTGCACTACGGGTACCCATGCTATTGGGTTAGCGGCTCGAGAGATTATGTTTGGTTATGCCGATGCCGTTGTGTGTGGTGGCGCCGAAATGGCAACAACCCCAGTTGGGATTGGCGGTTTTGGTGCAGCACGAGCATTATCAAAGCGTAACGACGATCCGCAAAAAGCGAGCCGGCCCTGGGATAAAGACCGTGACGGCTTTGTTTTAGGCGATGGCGCGGGTGTGTTAGTGCTGGAAGAGTACGAACATGCCAAAGCGCGTGGAGCCAAAATTTATGCTGAACTATCGGGTTTTGGTACCAGTAGCGACGCGTTTCATATGACTTCCCCGCCTGAGGATGGAGCGGGTGCGGCCAAATCTATGCTCAACGCACTCAAGGATGCCGGTATGGACCCTAGTGCTGTGCAGTATATTAATGCTCATGGCACCTCTACACCAGCGGGTGACAAGGCTGAGTGCGCTGCAGTTAAAAGTGTTTTTTCTGCGCATGCTAAAGATGTCGCCGTCAGTTCAACCAAATCAATGACGGGCCACCTTTTAGGTGCTGCTGGCGCAATTGAAGCAATTTTCAGTGTTATGGCAATTGTTGATCAAGTGGCCCCGCCGACCATCAATTTGGATTCGCCTGATGAAGGTTGCGACCTCAATTTTGTGCCACACAAGGCGCAGAAAATGACGATCGATGTTGCTATGAGTAATTCCTTTGGTTTTGGTGGCACTAACGGAACCTTGGTATTTTCTAAGGTTAGCGCGTAGGTTTGGTGAGCGTTTTATGCTTGTATTGGCGGCGCTAAATGCCAGCTCATAGCATGAGCCAACACAGTTTGTGGCAAGTGAATGGCCATTTTGGTGGCAGCTTGCCAATGTCGGATCGCGGCTTAGCTTATGGCGATGGCCTGTTTGAAACATTGTATTTTCAGTATGGGCGATGCACTTTAGCTCGCTTTCATTGGGCGCGCTTGCTAAAAGGGTGTGAGCGGTTATCAATTCCGCTCTCCGAAGAGCAGTTGTTAAGCGACCTTCAGTTATTCTTAACCAACCTAGCAAAGCAAAAGAGCGTACCTGACGGTATTGTTAAGCTTATTGTAACGCGAGGTTCTGGAGGGCGAGGTTATGTGCCTCCCGATAAGCCGCAGGCTACATTGATTTGGCAGTGGTTTCCTTTAGTTGAATCATCTATGGAAGCTTTAGAGGGTGTTGCTTTAAGCGTTAGTTCTATTCGTTTAGCAAAGCAATCACAGCTGGCGGGTTTAAAGCATCTCAATCGCTTGGAGTATGTTCTCGCGGGTCAAGCTGCCGCAGAGGATAAAATTCCATTACTGTTGGATACCGATGGTCTTGTTATCGAAACGCTCTCACACAATATATTTTTTGTTAGAGCGGGGGTGATGATTACGCCCAGTTTAATGTATTGCGGTGTTGATGGCGTATTAAAACAATTTCTACAGCAACAGCTGGCGCCGTCTTTGAGTGTGAAAGTACAAGAAGAGAATATTTCGCTCGATCAACTAATGGCTGCTGATGAAGTTTTTATCGGTAATAGTGTGCGAGGCTTTTGGCCTGTCACGTCGTTAACATCGAATGAAAAAACAGTGCGTTGGTCAATAGGCAACATCTGTCGTCAATTTCAAACATCACATCAACGGTATTTACAATCTGCCCATGGCTAATTCAATAGTTACCCGAGTGACCGTCGCTATCATTGCATGGTTATTGATTATGGCGGTTCTTGCCGGTGTTTATCTTTGGCAGTGGTTACATACAGAACAATTTATCCCCGCTAATGAGCGTGTTTTGGTAGTGGAAAAAGGGCAGGGTGTTGGTCGGGTTGCGAATACTTTAGCTGAACGGAATTTTTTGCGCTGGCCTTTAGTTTGGCGAGCTTATGCCCGGTTTTTACAGCCTGAAACATTAAAAGCGGGTGAGTATGCTTTGGCGGCTTATGAGTCACCGGTTGCGTTATTAATACGGTTTCAAGCTGGTGAAGTTATTAGCTACAACATGACTTTTGCTGAAGGTTTAACGATTAAAGAGTGGTTGGCTTTACTTGCGGCGGAACCCAAGCTTAAGAAAGTGGTGAGTGATATGAGTCCGGCTCAAATTGCTGTTGAATTGGGTATACCTGCAGAAAACCCTGAAGGGTGGTTTTTCCCGGACACCTATCGTTTTGAAAAAGGTGATAGTGATTTAGATGTATTGCAGAGAGCTTACGAAAAAATGCAGATTGAGCTGGCTAGTCAGTGGGCGCGCCGACAGCCATCTCTTCCATACGATTCGCCCTATGAGGCATTGATTATGGCTTCTATCGTGGAGCGGGAAACGGGAGTTCCGCAGGAGCGGCCTGATATTGCAGGTGTTTTTGTTCGTCGATTACAAAAAAGAATGCGCCTGCAAACAGACCCTACAGTTATTTACGGTATGGGCGAGGACTATAATGGGCGTATTCGGCGAGTGCACCTGAAAGCACCAACGCCATATAACACTTACGTTATTAAAGGGCTACCGCCAACGCCGATCGCTAACCCTGGCCGTGAGGCTATTGCCGCAGCAGTAAACCCGGCCGATGGCGCGGCGTTATATTTTGTGGCCAAAGGTGACGGTAGCCATCAGTTCTCTGCAACGCTCGAGCAGCACAATAAAGCGGTTCGAAAATATCAATTAAAGCGTAAGGCTGATTACTCTTCAACAGTAAAGCCTGCGAAGTCGACGAGTTCTTCAAGTTCCGTTTCTTCGGTCAATAGAGGTTAATTTATGCGGGGACGATTTATTACCGTTGAAGGCACTGAAGGTGTTGGTAAGTCGACGAATATCGCTGTTATTAAGCAGTGGCTGGAAAGTCGAAGTATTAATTATGTAGCAACGCGTGAACCTGGCGGCACACCACTGGCAGAATCGCTGAGGGAGTTACTGTTAGCTAACCGAGAAGAGTCTGTTGACGCAACGGCTGAGCTACTTATGGTTTTTGCCGCAAGAGCGCAACATCTTAATACCTTTATCAAGCCGCATTTAGATGCGGGTACTTGGGTGTTAAGTGACCGCTTTACGGACGCGACATACGCCTATCAAGGCTGTGGGCGAGGTTTGGATCTTGAACTTATTTCGCAATTAGAGTCGTTAGTGCAAAAAACACTTCGTCCAGACCTGACAATTTATTTGGATGTTGATGTAAAGGTCGGTTTGGCGCGGGCAGCAGCGCGTGGTGAGCTAGATCGTTTTGAAAAAGAAGATGTTGAGTTTTTTGAGCGGGTACGCCAAGGCTACTTAACTCGCGTATCTGAAGATCGGGATCGTTATTTGGTCGTAGATGCAGGTCAAAGTTTGTTGGCGGTTAAAGACGATTTGTTAGCAGCGTTGGACTCTGCTTTTTAAAGAGTCTCTATTCAGTAGGTTGCGAATCAAATAAGGTATTAAATAGCGCAATTTTTTGTAGCTGTAGTAGTTCCATTTTGGGGTACTTCTGGCGAGTTAGTGCGTGAATGAATTTTAAAGTTTTAAATCCATCAAACCAATCATGAGCCATGCGCTCTGTCTGAATCCCACTTTTTGATTGTTTCTTAATATGTTCAAACAGCACCTGAATTTTTATACTATTTAATGCGTATTGAGTTGTAGTATTTAACGTAATGAGCGGGTTTTCGGGTGTGGTGAGAATGCGGTTGTGCAACTCGGATAAAAAATCTAACCATTCTTTTAAGTGCACAAAAACTTGCGGGTTGAAATCTAAGTGAATGCTGTTTTTCAATAAGGCATAAACGGCGGGTCCGGTGCCAAATGGCACACGTAACGATGCCCTTGGTTTTAAATGTATCGTTTGCGCCATGGCATAAACGGGTGCCAATTTCGTGAGTTTATTGAGTAGGTAGAAATCCTCCCCTCCAGCCCGCTTTGGAAAACCTCTGACCAGACAGTAATAATTGGGTTGTATGGCCATGGCGCTACCAAGTGTAGTAAACGCATAGTGCGATCCCGCATAAGCAAGGCCGTTGCGATAATAGAGTATGCTTTTTTCATAAAGCTGATTAGCTGATTCCGTTTTCTTTTGACTCTCACTCTTTGTTGTTTCAAAAAACCGGTGCGAAAAAGCATAGTTTAAGGCGCTGTATTGATTGTTTGCTGGCGGCGCATTGAAATAATTATTTGGTAAGCTGGCATCGGCATCGGTGCAGTGTAACCAGCTTGGTAGGATGCATCCCTTTGCGATTAGCTCGATGGCAATATCACAGCCGAATTTACGGGCATAGCCTACACCTTGTTTTTCTGGCGTACCTGGGTTGCACTGGTTTACGCATAAAAAATCACATTGCGCAGCCGTTAGCCTAGTCAGTTTATAAATACTATTTTCATAGGTATCCGTCGGCGCGAGTGTGTTGATGTAATCCCAAAGTCTTTGGTTTAGGCGCGTTATAGTCTTGTGGCGATTGCAGGGTTGATTAATAACAATAATAACCAGTATTTTTTTACAATCGTGAAAGTTTTGTTGTACCAAGCGACGAATAAAAGCGGTGCTTTCGTTGTAAGCGGGTATGACCAGTGCGTGGCTGTAATGAGTTTTATTAACGTCAAAACAGCCATTGAGCTGCGCAGCCGTTTCGCGAATTAAAGGCTCGGCGTATTGCGCAAGATACTTCTTGGCGGCTGGCAGCATAGTCAGTGTGTTCTTCTAGTTAATTACCACGGTAGAACTTCACCGTTGGAATGCCAGAAGGTGCCCGTGTTTTCGAGTGTTAAACCATCAATACGTGCTGAAAGCCGTTCGGCGGCGGTTTGGGCCGAAATATCACCTGCGTGCCCCACCATATCCGTTTGCACAAAACCGGGGTGTAATATGGCGACGCTAATTCCTTTAGGGGCTAAGTCTATAGCCAAAGATTTTGCGCCTGCATTCAGTGCGGCTTTAGACATTCTGTAACCATAGTAGCCGCCGGAGCCATTGTCTGTAATTGAGCCCATACGGCTTGTGATAACAGCGACTTTACTACTATTATTTAATTGCTCTAACAATGCATGGGTGATGTTGATGGGCGCTAATGCATTGATTAAGAATTGTTGCTCAATAGTCGACGGAATAAAATCATTCAGCGTTTCGCTACGCAATATTCCAGCGTTGTTAATTAAAATATCGATTTTTTTGTTGTGCAGTTGCTGCGCTAAGTTTGCGAGAGAATCGCCACAGCTAATATCAATATTTTGAATAATATTGGCTTGGCTCAGGTTCAAGGCTTCTGAGCTTTGTCGGCAAATGGCCGTGACTTGATGCCCTAAGGCAATGTAATGTTGTGTGAGCGCTAGCCCGATACCGCGGTTCGCACCTGTAATAACAATATGCATGGTGGTTTCCCTCTTTAATTGTTACCTATAAAAAACGCCCCGAAGGGCGTAAGGGACGAGGCAATAATAGTTTATCCAATTAGGCGAAGAGATCGACTTTCTTATCGAGGCGCTTAAAGGGGCGCATGCCGGGGCATGTAACGCTTTGAGCAACGAAGGTAGGGGAGTCGATATCAAGTATTAGTGGATGAAATATTGTTTCCTCGTCCCTTAGGTGTTTTATTCGTTGCCGTAACTCATTAACCGCTCATAGCGTTTTGCAAGTAGCTCTTCTGGGTCTATTGCGCAGAGTTCATCAAGCTGTGCGCTCAAGCGTTCTTTCAACACTTCAGCCATTACGTCTGGATTGCGGTGCGCGCCACCTAATGGCTCAGGAATTGTCTCGTCAATAATGCCGAGTTCTTCAAGCTTGCTGGATGTTACACCCATGGCTTCGGCGGCAAGAGGGGCTTTTTCCACGGTTTTCCAAATAATGTTGGCGCAACCTTCTGGTGAAATAACAAAATAGGTTGAGTACTGGAGCATATTGAGGTGATCGCCTACACCAATTGCCAATGCACCTCCGGAGGAGCCTTCGCCAATAACCGTGCAGATGATTGGGGTATTTAGTCGGCTCATTACGGCGAGGTTTTGCGCGATGGCTTCACTGATGCCTCGTTCTTCGCTATCGATGCCAGGGTAGGCTCCGGGGGTGTCGATTAGTGTGATGATGGGGAGTTTGAAGCGTTCAGCCATTTCCATTAGACGCAAAGCTTTACGGTAACCTTCTGGACGAGGCATGCCAAAGTTGCGAGAGACTTTTTCTTGTACGGTGCGACCTTTCTCTTCACCAATGATCATTACGCTGCGGCCGTTAATACGGCCAATGCCTGCAATAATGGCGGAGTCATCACCAAAGTGGCGATCACCGTGCAGTTCGTCCCAGTCGTCGACCATGCGAGAAATGTAATCGCTGGTATAGGGGCGCTGGGGGTGGCGAGCAACCTGCACGGTTTGCCAAGGTGTTAAGTTGTTGTAAATGCTCTCGGTTTCCTTTTTTAGCTTTTGTCGCAAGCTGTCAATTTCATCCGAGATATCAACATCTTGGTCAGTGCTGGCGAGCTTCAGCTCAGCGATTTGGCCTTCGAATTTGGCGATATCTTGTTCAAAACTCAGGTAATTTAAATTCATGGTGCTGCTCTACCGCGTTTGCGTTTGTTGTGGCATGCGTAGCAACAAACGTTCAGCTTGTTGCTTTTACATGCGCCAAAAAATGGGCGCAAGTGTACCATTAAGTAAGCAAACGCTAAACAGTTGGCCTTTACTGTTAGAGTACAAATTCTAAAAATGAAAGCATAAAAACAAAAGCAAAGAGAATGGGAGGCAAATATGGTGGCTCGTTTAGACAGCGTGGTGATTGTTGGGATGGCGAGGACACCCATGGGTGTAATGCAAGGTGCGTTGAGTACTTGCACGGCGGCTGATTTAGGCGCAGCGGCGATTACTGGAGCACTAAGGAATGGTGGTTTAGATGCTGATCAGGTGAGTGAAGTCATTATGGGGTGTGTTTTACCCGCCGGAATAGGGCAGGCACCGGCTAGGCAGGCGGCATTGAAGGCGGGGTTACCAGCAAGCGTTTGTACAACAACGGTAAACAAAGTCTGCGGTTCTGGCATGAAGGCTGTAATGCAGGGTGTTGATGCTATCCGCTGCGGCAGTGCGACTGTGGTAGTTGCAGGCGGTATGGAAAGTATGACGAATGCCCCCCACATGCTAGCAAAAGCGCGGCAAGGATACCGCTTGGGGCATGGCGAATTATTGGATCACATGTTTACTGATGGATTGCAGGATGCTTATAGCGGGGTCTTGATGGGGGTGTTTGCTGAGGCTACTGCGGAAAAATATGATTTCACGCGTAAAGAGCAGGATGCTTTTGCCTTGGAGTCCCTTAGGCGGGCAAGTCAGGCCGTAGCAGAAGGTCATTTTAAGCAAGAAATAACGCCAATCACTATTGATGGGCGAAAAGGTGCAATAACCGTGGACTCGGATGAATCCATAGCGGCAGCTCGACCGGATAAAATTCCGAATCTTAAACCGGCATTTAAGACAGGTGGAACGGTGACGGCTGCTAACGCCAGCTCTATCGCTGATGGGGCGGCCGCATTACTGCTAATGTCCAAAAGTGAAGCCTTGGCGCGCGGGCTTGCACCGTTGGCTGAGATAAAAGCCTATACCGAATTTGCGCAGGCACCGGAATGGTTTACTACGGCTCCAGTGGGAGCCATTAATAAAGTGCTTGCCCTTAGTGAATGGGATATTGGCGATGTTGATTTGTTTGAAGTTAACGAGGCGTTTGCCGTTGTGACAATGGCAGCTATTCACGACTTGGGTTTGGATCCAGATAAAGTCAATGTGCGTGGCGGCGCATGTGCATTGGGGCACCCGCTGGGGGCTTCGGGTGCAAGAATTATCGTTACACTCATTGCAGCCCTGCAGTCCAAACAGCAAAAACGGGGCGTGGCTAGCTTATGTATTGGCGGGGGGGAGGCAACAGCGATTGCATTGGAGCTATTGTGATCGATCGAGCGCGCGGTAACTTAATGCTTCCCCGAGGTGCGTAGAGGATATCTTTACTGCACCGGCCATGTCGGCAAGTGTTCGGCTGACTCGTAAAATGCGGTCGTAACCTCTTGCGGACATGTTAAGTTTTGTTACGGCTTGTTCTAGTAAGTTTTTACTGGCTTGATCTAAAGCGCAGTGTTCTTGTAATAGCGATCCTTTTAGTTGGCTGTTGGCAGACTGTTGTCGTGTGAATTGTAAGCTTCTGCAATGCTCTACGCGTGCGCGAACGGTGGCGCTGTTTTCGCCTTGTGGTTTGTTGTGCAAATCGCTAATTGGAAGCGTGATGACGGGAACATGTAAGTCGATACGATCTAAAAGGGGGCCAGATATTTTCTGCCTGTATCGTGAGATTTGTTGTGGGCTGCACCGGCAACGCTGTGTTTGGTCGCCAGCATAGCCACAAGGGCAAGGGTTCATTGCGGCAATCAGCTGAAATTGTGCGGGGAACTCTACTTGAGCGTTGGCTCTAGATATTGCTATGCGCCCGCTTTCGAGTGGCTCTCGAAGCACTTCAAGCACTGCGCGTGGAAATTCGGGTAACTCATCAAGAAATAGGACGCCCTGATGGGCGAGCGAGATTTCTCCTGGCCTTGGGTTCCCACCTCCGCCCACAAGTGCTACGGCAGAGGCCGTGTGGTGAGGCGCTCGAAATGGGCGTTGCCGCCATTGATTAGGGTTCGTTTTACCGATAATTGATTGAATGGTTGCGACATCAAGGGCTTCGTTATTCTCTAGCGGTGGCAAGATTCCGCCAAGTCTTGCGGCCAGCATGCTTTTACCTGTGCCAGGGGGGCCAAAAAATAATAGATTATGGCCACCGGAGGCAGCCACTTCTAAGGCTCTTCGAGCTTGCAGCTGACCTTTCACGTCGGCTAAGTCTGGATAAACAATGGTATTTTCGGGTATAAACTCTTTTTGCGGTGATGGCAGGTTTACGCGCTGGTGTAAGTGAGCTGCGACCTCCAGTAAGGATCGCGCGACTAGGCTATTGTCCGGTGCGCAAAAAGCGGCTTCTTGTTGATTGTCGAGAGGACAAATAAGGATTCTTTTCGCATCGACGCAGGCTTTTGCGCTCGCAATGGCACCGCGAACGCCGCGCAGCTCACCGGTTAATGCTAGCTCCCCAATAAACTCGTAATTGTTGAGTCCGGTTGAAGGAATTTGTTCTGATGCGGCAAGAATACCTAGCGCGATTGCTAAATCATAGCGGCCACTTTGTTTGGGGAGGTCTGCAGGGGCAAGGTTTACGGTAATGCGACGTTGAGGAAATTCAAAGTGGCTATTCACAATAGCGCTTCGAACTCTGTCTTTACTTTCTTTTACCGCAGTTTCTGGTAAACCAACAATGGTGAATGCAGGTAAGCCATTGGCGAGGTGAACCTCGGTTTGCACGCATGGCGCGTCTACGCCGAGGAGTGCGCGAGTATGAATAACGGCAAGAGACATAATATTCCTAGTGCTGTTTTTTTATACAGTATAGCTATGGGCTCTTAATTTGCGAACTCGCTGTTTTTCGGGTGCGAAATAACTGGCAAATCTTGGCGTCCCCTTTCGGGTTAGACCAAAATACTTATAAGTAATAGTGCTGCCTATTGGGGGTGGCGCTTGGCGATCGTTATCGCTTAAGCCGCTCCCGATATTGAATGCAATGCCATTTTCAATTTCGACGATAAGGGCGCCTGTTTTTCCAGTGTACTTACCTTTTCCTGCTGTATAGCCAACGACGATGGCTTCAGCATCTTGATAACTTTTTACTTTCAGTAGGTCGTTTGATCTTGTGCCTGAATAAAGGCTTGAGCCAAGATGTAGCATGAGCCCTTCACCGCCTAGCTGTTCAATGTCGTGTAAGTGTTGCTGAAGCTGGGGTTGGGTTTTGACTTTAAATTGAGCGATAGGGGACCAGAAGTCATTGGGGTGATTAATATACAGCGCGTTAAGTGCGGTTAATCGCTGGTTAAATGTGCCTTTATTCTTCGGTAAATCGAAGATTTTGTACTGCACTTTATGCCATTGAGAGCTTGGGGTTTGATGGGATTGAATAATTCCATTCATCTTTTCAAAAGATTGTCGGCCTAACCATAGTTCACCGTCTAAAGGGGTATTGGGTAGTTTGTTTTTTAGGTCGTTTGGGAGCTTAATGATATTCCCGCTACGGGTCATTAATGTGTGGCCATTCCAGAAAGCGCGAACACCATCTAGTTTCTCGCTAACCCAGTAATCATTTAAATTTATGTTTTGCTCTGGCTTGTAAGTGTTGGCCAATAATAGTTGAGGTGTTTTTGCGTAGCCGTAAAGAGGAAGGAAAAAAGCGGCTAATAAAAATAGAGTGTAAAATCTCATCACTAACATCCCTGTGTGATTTAAATACATTGTGCTGCGTGTTAACCATTGCAGTGTAGGCTATTAAGTTGGTTTGGTGCGGTCCCATTTCCTTGAAATTCAAGTTTGAGGGTGCTTTGGGCATTAATTTTTTTGCTCCACTCGTGAGGACTCAGTACGGTAATTTTGTTTTCGCGCCCAATTTTTGAGCTGTATGAGTTCGTAATCTTGCCGTTTTGGGGGGATGGAAAACTAATGCGCCAATTAGTTATGGTTTGATTTGATGTGTTGTTGAGTAATATTTGGCCTTGCCAGCCATCCCCCCAGCTATTTAGCAGTTTGTAGGTGCACGTTAAAGTTGCCGGCTTTATTGCTGGTTGTTTGTGCTGATCTTTGGTGTGTTCTATTGCCGTCGTGGGTTTGTTGGTGAGTGGAGGGTATAAGCGTAGCTCTTTAGCGCTTACCGGGTTTGAATTATCTTCATGAGAAAAAGGTGTTTTTGTAGTAAATACCCAAAGAAGGCACAGCAGTACAGTTGCGGTAATCGCTGCGCTGATTACCGTGGTTTTGAGGTTGCTTAATATAGTCGTCGTCGGCGGTGGGGTTTTGGGTGTTTTTGATGCGTGCGTAAGAGCTTCGCTGTCGTCATTGATAGACTGCACCAGTGTTGCTAAATTCCCGATAGAAACTTCTCCTACGGCCTCCGCAAACTCTGCTGCAGATTGGTATCTGTCGTTGGGGGATTTGGCGAGTGCTTTATTTATAATGTTCTGAAAGCATTGATACATGGCGGGTAGAATAGGGATGGGGCTAGTGAAGTGCTTGATGCCTATGTCAACTTCAGAGTCACCGCTATAGGGGATTTGCCCCGTTAATGAATAATACAAAACGACTCCTAGGCTGTAGATGTCTGTTGTGTGATCTACCTGTTTCCCGAGTGCTTGCTCAGGGCTCATGTAGTGGGGGGTGCCTAATGTCATTCCTGTTTGCGTAAGTTCTTGTTTGTTTTGGTGTGCTTTCGCAATGCCAAAATCAGTCAGTAAAGCTCTATGATCATTTTTCTGGATCAATATGTTTTGCGGTTTTATGTCTCTATGGATAACGCCTTGTTGGTGTGCATAATCGAGGGCGTTGGCAATATCTTGAATAATCTTAAGGCGCGTAACTAAGGAGAGCTTATTTTAGGTCGCTGCCATCGATGTAAGCCATTACAAGGTAAAGCGTTGACCCGTTTGTATTTGGGGTTGAGCCGTAATCAAAAATAGTGACGATATTAGGGTGTGAAAGCTGGCTTGCTATCCTTGCTTCTTGAGCAAAGCGTTCAGAGAAGCTTTCATCTTTATTAAGATCTTCGCTAATTACCTTAATGGCAACCTGCCGGCCTAAGGAAGTTTGTTCGGCTAAGTAGACTGTTGCCATGCCACCGGCATCAATTGGACGGTTTATGATATAGCCTGGAATTTCCAGTGTATTCATTGTTTGGGCTCTAATGTCATTTTTAATGTTCACCGTGGCAATATATCAATTACAAATAAGGGTGTGTGTGATTGATACGACAACTATCTGTTGCTGGGAGGGTTGGCATCATCGTTAGCTGGAGTATGATGCGCGGGTAAATTTAACGGGGTTGCCCCCACTATTGCGAGTTGAGCTTAGTATGCCGAATCCAGATGACAACAACTTTAATGATGTTGATGAGCATCCAATTTCACAGATTGTTGATGAGCATGTAGAAGAGGTTGAAGAGAAAGGTAAAAAGATCCGACGCAAGGGTGTCTATCTATTGCCAAATCTATTTACGACTGCTGCGCTATTTGCGGGCTTCTTTGCCATTGTTTCGGGGATGAATGGTGACTTCGCAAATGCGGGAATGGCAATTTTTGCTGCTCAAATGCTCGACGGATTTGATGGCCGCGTTGCCCGGATGACGAATACCACGAGCGCTTTTGGTGTTCAGTACGATAGTTTGTCGGACATGGTGTCGTTTGGGCTTGCGCCAGCGCTGGTAATGTTTAGTTGGGGGTTGGAGCCGTTAGGTCAGCTGGGGTGGGCTGCCGCTTTCATTTTTTGTGCTTGTGGTGCATTACGTTTGGCTCGTTTTAATACTCAAGTTGAGGTTGTTGATAATCGTTATTTTGTCGGGCTGGCTAGCCCGCCGGCAGCGGCTATTCTTGCAGGTATTGTGTGGAGCTGGTCGGATACAGTTCCGTCGTATGAGGTTTCAGTCGCTTTAGCGATAATGACAACTGTAATTGGCTTGCTAATGGTTTCAAATATTCGTTATACCTCTTTTAAGGGGTTGGATTTAAAGGGGCGTGTTCCATTTGTAGTCTTGTTCGCGGCAGTACTTATCTTTGTGCTGGTAACTGTTGATCCGGCACGCATGCTTCTTCTTATGGCGGTCACCTATTGTTTCTCTGGGCCTGTTGCCTGGGGGGTGGGTCTTTTGCGAGCAAAAGCGCCAGCGGTAGCCTCTGAAGGCGCCGATGAAAAAGAGCCAAAATAAATAGTTTCAAAAAGAGCTTGCGCGGATGATTTAAGTGCCTATAATGCGCGCCTCCTCACAGGG